>DATHTS010000404.1:0-12343 GCA_035462935.1 Pyrinomonadaceae bacterium | reverse complement strand
TTGCCGCGACGCAGACCGCTTGGCTGACGGGAATGTTTCTCTGGGGAATTCTTTTTTTCATCAAACCGCGCCCGCGTCTGGTCAGAACGCCGCTCGATATTGCGCTTTGGGCGTTTTTCGGCTGGTCGGTCATTTCTTCCGTTTTCTCTTACGCGCCGCTGATTTCGCTCGATAAACTGCGAAACGTCGCGCTTTTTTTGATTTTTTATTTTGTCATTAACAACATCCGTACCAAACGCGCTGTTTATTTTCTCGCTCTCGCGCTGATTTTCTCGACGATGGTCAACGTCGTCTGGACGCCGATTGAGCGTTTAATCGGGCGAGGCGTGGAAATTCACGGGGTAAAGCCTGAAAGCCCGCTGGCGAAAGCTTATCTTGAAGAAGGCGACACGCTTTTGGAAATGGACGGAAAAAAGATAAGAACACCCGAAGAATTACTCGCGCAAATCGAGCAGAAAGAAAGCGTAAAAGTAAAGTTTTACCGCCCGGATTTTTACTATCCGGTCGAAGTCAAAAGGGAAAATTTGCTCGGCGGCGCGACCGCGATGGAAAAGCTCGGCATCGGCAGTTGGAAAAAAAGCCGCAATTGGCGCTCGAGCGGATTTTACGGTCATTACACGACTTACGCCGAGGTTTTACAGCTAATTGCCTCACTGGCTTTCGGTATTTTTATCGCTTTTTTAACGCAGTGGCGCAGTGGCGCGAAGACGCGGGGATTAACAATAATTTTATTTTTTTGCTTGGCTGGAATGTCCTTCGCCCTGCTTTTTACCGTAACCAGAGCATCGCAACTCGCCTTCATGATTTCGGCTTTTACAATCGTCCTGCTCGGAGCGAGCCGCAAAATGTTTTTAGCATTGCTGGCGATAGCTCTGCCGCTGGCAATCGGCGGACTGATTTTTTTGCAAACCAGCCGCGAGGTCGGTTTTTTCGACCCGAAAGACGAATCAATTCGCTGGCGGCAAACGGTTTACCGGGAAGGCTTCGATTTATGGACGCAAAACGCGCGGCATCTTTTTCTCGGCGTCGGGATGGATTCGATAAAGCTTTACGCCAAAGAATGGCGCTTGTTTGACGAGGGAAAACTTCCGATGGGGCATTTTCACTCGACGCCTTTGCAGCTTTTGGTCGAGCGCGGCTTGCCCGCTTTGCTTTTGTGGTTTTGGATTGTATGGATTTACGGCAGATTGCTGATTCGAGGGATTTCAGATTCCAAATTCCAGATTTCAAATTCCAAACTAGATCGCGGGATATTGCTCGGCTGTTTGGGCGGTTTGGTCGGATTTTTTACGAGCGGTTTGGTGCATTACAATCTGGGCGATGCCGAAGTTGCGATGGTTTTCTTTTTGTTGATGGGATTGGCGGTTAAAATCGCTCGGAAGAACGAAGAATCAATGTAAATTAATCGCTTTCGTGATTTGTTTTCCGCACGACCAGAACGGAACACGGCGCTTGATGAACGAGCGAATCCGTAGTCGAACCGAGCAGCATCCGACTCCAGAAACCGCGCCCGTGCGAGCCGACCACAACCAAATCCGCCTTCCACTCTGCCGCCTCTTCAATAATTATCCGTTCGGGAGCGCCGGCTGAAATCTGCGTGGTTAAATCAATACTCGGAAACCGCTCTCTAATCTTCGCCGACGCTTCCCGGGCGAAATCCTCCGCCTTCTTGCGCGCCGAAGTTTCGAGTTCCTGAGAAAATTCCGGCGAGATGCTAATATCAATCGGCTCGACGACTTCAAAAAAGGAAACGATTTTTACCGCCGTTTCATCCGGCGCGGCGATTACCCGGCAGCATTCTTCAACCGCCGCGCGGCTGAAATCCGAGCCGTCAACCGAAATTAAAATTTTCATTTTATTGTCTCCTTCAGAATAAATTCGCGGCATTAAGCCTTATTTTCTAAATTTCCTTACCCAAGCCTTCGACAATTACAGCATTTGGCAGTTCAGCCAAAACTTTTCCGGGAATTGATATTTTACTTTTGCGAAAACCGCCGCCGATTATTAGCCGTTCCATTTCGGCGATTCGCGAGTCAATCAGAATCGGATATCTTTCCGGCAGACCAACGGGCGTAATTCCGCCGTATTCCATCCCGGTTTCTTCCAATACTTCATCAAGCGGCGCGAATGAAACTCGTCTCGCACCCAGAGTTTTCCGCGCGACATTATTCAAATCAGCGCGGCAGTTCACCGGAATCAAACAGGCGGCGAAGGTTCGGCTTTCGCCTTTTGTCGCAACGGCGACGACACAGTTCGCGCCGCCCGCCGGATCAACGCCGTAATGCTCGCAAAATTTCGCGCTGTCGGCATATTCCGGGTCAATCGGAGTCACCAAAATCTCTTCCACCGGAGTTGAGCCGCGCCAGTTTTTTAGCAATTCATTAATGCTCGGCGGCAAAAGATCGGGACGGTTTACAGCCGGTTCAAAATGTAATTTTTCGGGCATAAAATTATAATTATTATCTGCGCTTTCGACATAATACATTTTGTCTGCCGGGAACAGCGGACGCGCGGTGCGAATGGTTCAATCCGGGCGCAGAACGCATTATATTCATTTTATTTTATCACTCCCCTTTCCAACCAAAGTTTCAAAATGAAATTTTACGATTTCGCCGACGGATGGATAAAGACCCGCCCGGCGAATACCGAATATCGCCGTACCTTGACGGAAATATCACCACTGACGGAAACATTCTTTTATGCACGGTGATTGAAAAATCCAGCCGCCTGATGATCGCCGATCTGCCGTAAAAAACAAACCTAAAATAAACGGCTTTGCTATGGCTTAAAAATTGAACAAATTGTAGGCTGTGGTAAAATGCACTCATTATGACACACGCTGAACTCGAAAAAAGAATAGCCGTTTTAGAGGCGGAAGTCGCTTCGCTGAAAAGCGAAGTCAGAAAAAGGGACGCGGTCAAAAATCCTTGGTGGAAAGATCATTTAGGAATCTTTGCCGACGATCCCGCACACGAAGAAGCGATGCGTTTAGGGCGAGAATATCGTGAATCGCAAAAAATGGTTTATGACGATGACGAAGAAAAATGATTATTCTCGACACCGATTGCCTCAGTCTGCTTAACCGCGAATCTATTGTGGAATCTTCCGTCTTGCGGCAAAATCTTGAGCGGTTTTCACCTGACGATCTTTTTACGACCATTATCACATTTGAAGAACAAATGCGCGGCTGGCTGGCGTTTGTTGCCAAAGCCAAAACGCTCGACCAACAAATTTACGCATACGAAAAACTGCATCGCTTTCTCGAAAGCTATAGAAATACGACTGTTTTAGACTTTGACGAAAATGCCGCTAAAGTTTTTCAAGATTTAAAAGCGCAAAAAATCCGAATCGGCATTATGGATTTGAAAATCGCTTCTATTGCTATTGCCAATCAAGCGATTTTAGTTTCGAGAAACCTCAAAGACTTTGAACAAGTGCCAAATTTATCAGTTCAGGACTGGACGAGATAATCTGTTTCTTTACTTTAAATAAGCGTTATTTCCAGAGTATTAAAAAGAACACAACGCTGAAATACGTCCAAAGTATCGAAAAAATAATGTGGATAATTGTTTCAAATCGCTTTCCTTTCCAAAGCTCCGAAGAATAACCGAAAAATTGAATCAGCAGGCGAAACAACCAGAAGATGAATAAACCCAAAGCCAGACGGTTTCCGAGCCGGGTTTCAACCAGATCATCCGAAGAAGTCAGACACAAAATTCCCATTAAAAAAACAACGAGCGCGATGAAAAATGTATGAACATACATAATCTGCCTGTTTATCAAACTCACGGAAGCAAATTCCTTTTTCCATTCAAAACGCTTTGGGAAAATGATATGAACAGCCGCCAGGATAATCATAATACAGCCGATGATTTTAAGATGTATTTCCATTTTTCTCGAATACAAAAGTTTTGATAAAAGGCGTGATCTTTATTTTTCGCGTTAATTTTAAATGCGCGTTTCGCGCGTTTTCGAGCCACGTTTTTTCCGAATGAAAATGAAACGCGCCGATGTTGTAAGCTAAAAAATTCGGCGTGTCTCTTAAATGTTCGGTCAAAATAATCTGTCCTTTCGGATGCAGAATTCGGCGAAGTTCGCTGAAGAACACGGTTCTTTCCTGATCGTTTCTTATTTCGTGCGCCGATAGAATCAGAAAAATTTTATCCGCCGAATCGTTTTCCAGAGGAATTTTCGCTGTGCTTATCGGCTTTGTGTTTTTATAAGGCGGATACGCTTTTCGCGCTCTTTTGATGGAAATTTCCGTATGTTTTGCAGCGTCGTAAAAATCCAGAGCGATCAGTTCGGCGTTCTCGAAATTTTCCTTTAACAGCTTGCTTGTTTCATCAAATCCCGCGTTGATATTGACGATTCTTTTTATTCCAACGGAATTCGATTCGCCCAGCCAATCCAGCGTGTAAAGATTAGACAGATCATACGCATAAAACGAAACGAGCAAAGAAATCAAAATGGGAAAAAGCGCAAAAAGACAAATTATATTCAAATAAAAACCGTATGCCGGAGCGAGATAAAAAGAAAGCGCAAACAGCAAAATGACGAAACCCGCTGATGCGGCGTAAAAATGCCAATTAAAACGAATAATATTTAAAACGCCCTGAAAAGGGCTTCTCACCCGTTCCATTTTTCCGTTCTTCCCTTTTTCCAGTAATACGGCACTTTTTCGATTATAAAAGCATTTGCCAAAACGATGTTTTCCAAATTCAAATTGTCCAAAAAAGGAATTTTGTATTCACAAACCTTTACAGGTTTCGGCGTCCAATTTTGCCGAACGCCTTCGATTATCAAGACTTCCTTTTTTTTCTCGTTATATGTAAAAGTGAATGGCAAAGGTCCGGCAAATTTTCTCGCCTGTTTCCAATCGGCAAACGGAGAATCTGCGGGCAGAGAAACGCTTTCGTTTGATTTTTCGACAACAATTTTGAAATTCGATTCGGATGATTTTATCTCGATTTTCCCGTTTTCAGATGTTTTCCGAATGTCTGTTTTGGCGTATTTATAATGAGTAAAAAGATTGCCGAGAATTTCCATCTTTCGTTTGTCGGTTTCCGATTTAAGAATGTAAAGCCCGCGCATACTTCGACCGGAATTGTTTTTGTATCTGACAAAAACGCGATAACCGGCGAGAAGAAAATCGTTTCCCAAAAATTTCGGAAAACCCTTCGGTCGAAGTTTTTCCGTCTGCACGATTGCCACGGCGATAAAAGCCCATTCGTCTTCAAATAAATCCGGTTCCAAACATTCGGGAATCAAATATTCGATCTGCTTTTTAGGAACTGCAAAAGCCAACACGAGCGAGCTTTCAAAAAAAGCCTCGACCGCGAAAGGATGACTTTTGAGAAACGAAAACATTCAGTTCTTTTCCAAACTTTTGCCCAAAACAAACTCATTGTAATAAACAACGCCGATAAAAATAAAAGCAATAATCGCATTCGCTCCGCCCCAAAGCAGTAAATCACGCGCATAGACGAATTCGATAACATTCATCGCCGCCACGAGGAAGATTTGAGCTGCGGCATTTAAACGGCTGAAAATTCCGCTCAAAACCCAAACCGCCAGCAAAACTTCGCCGAATCCAATCGCCTTAACAATAATTTCAGAATGAGTTTCTCCCAAAATCCGGGAAACAATCTGCTCGTGTCTCGGAACAAAATTCAAGACCTTTGCGAAAAGCCCGTTGATAAGCCAAACTCCGGCGATCAGATATGTTAAAAGTTTATGAATTTTTGGCTTCACAATCTCATAGATGAATCTTCCCTCGATTACTTGTTTAAATAAAACATCTCATCCGCCGGACGCAACGGTCGAGCCAGAGCGAGCAGCGTAAATTATTCGGTACCGGTGCGGAACGAGTCACTTACAGCCGTTCCTTTTAAATATGAACGGGAAAGATGTTTTAATGAGTGCCGCTCTCCCAAAAAAAACGCGCCAGATCAGGGCATAAAATTTCGTCAGGCAATTTTCAATATGCTAAAATGTTCGGGCTATGACAAATGTCGAAATCTAAAAAAGACTCGAAATTTTAGAAGCCGAAGTTGCTTTGTTAAAGAGCAGAGCCGAGAAAAAAGCTGACAACGAAAAGCCATGGTATAAACAAATCCCGAAATTCGGCGGAAATCCGGCTTATGAGGAAGCAACCAGACTCGGACGGGAATACCGCGAATCTCAAAAAGATTTCGAGGATGAAAAATGATTATTCTCCGTCGCCGTTTGCCTGAGTTTGCTCGAACGTCAAACCGGCGCGGTATATCTTCGCCTGCAAGCGAAACTCGACGAATTTCCAGCCGAAGAAATTACCACGACAATCATAACTTTTGAAGAACAGTTTCGCGGCTGGATGTCGTATCTCGCCAAAATGCGTTCGATTGACGAACAGGTTTTCGCTTACCAAACGCTCAAACAGTATTTCGATTATTTCAAAACTCTGACCATCATAGATTTTGACACACAAGCCGCCGAAATCTACAGAAATCTAAAATCACAAAAAATTCGCATTGGTTCAATGGATTTAAAAATCGCTTCGATTGCCATTACCAATAAAGCGATTTTAGTTTCGAGAAATCTCAAAGATTTTGAACAAGTGCCGGATTTATCGGTTCAGGATTGGACAAGATAATTTCATCTAGAATTCAAATAAAAAAGCGTGCCCAAAGAAGGTATTCTTTTAGCTTTTTACTCACCCGAAAAATGTAAATCAACCCAATTTGGGATCTCGGCAGGCTGGCATCCGCCGAAAGATTAAGTTTTTATTTTTCTTTCTTTTTGGTATAAAACATCTCATCCGCCGGTCGAAGCGGTCGAGCCAGCCAAAGCGGTCTTCGCAAACCGTTCGGACCTGGCGCGGGGCGGGTCATCGCCAGCCATTCTTTGTAAATCTGAAACGATTTTTCCGTGTCAACAAAAACATCGCCGTATTTATCGCCGTCGCGCGCCCGCTCGACTCTGACGCGCTGATGCCAGCAGTGCATTCCTGAAATCGGGTCGGGGTGGACGGGAAAAGTAATGTTTTGATGAACGCCGCCGTCAGTCCAGAAAATTCTGGATGTGTCCGGGTCAGCAGATTTATACGCGCCGATGCCTTCGGTGACGCGCATCATCCATTTGCCGTTTTCGACTTCGCTAATGGTAACTTGATTCGTCGCCCAGCGGTTGTTTTTCGCGTCCTGCTCGCGCCGCCAGCGTCCGATGTGATGCGAGCAGGCGACAACGCCTGGACGCATTCCTTCCGTCACCCAGGCACGATTGACGAAATAGCCGATGTCGGTCGAAACGCGCACCAGATCGCCGGTTTTGATGCCCCAGCGCTCGGCGTCGGAAGTGTGCATCCAGAGCGGGTTGCGGTTGGAAATTTCCGCCAGCCATTTGGCGTTTCCCGAACGGGTGTGAATCAAGGTCGGAAGGCGAAATGTCGGGACCAGCACAATTTCGTTTTCGCCAAGATTTTCGGGATGAATGTGGCTTTTTACATAAGTCGGAAAGGCGTGTTCCGCCCAGCTCCAGTCTTTGGTTGTTTCGGAGAAAAATTCCTGCTTGCGCGAAGGCGTGTTGAAACCGACGCGCGGCTTGCCGTCAATTTCGACGCCGACGATTTTGCCGTTTTTGATGAAATTGCCGTTTTCGTCGCGGTCAGCGTCTGCCAAATCCGTCCCGGAAACGGTTTCGAGATGCCGATTGTAAACCGCTTTTTCGACCTCGAACGCGCCGTATTTCCGCATATATTCGAGCGGCGTTAAGTTTTCCCCGGCGGCGGCTTCGGGCAAGCCTTTGGTGTTTTCAAAAATGAATTGGTAATACTCGTCAATCGTGATTTTCTCGCCCTGGCGATACGGCGATTCGAAATGTTTACGGATTCCAAGCGAGCCGTCCGGGTCAATTCGCCACGAAAGCTCAAACCAGAATTCGTCCTCTTCCCAGACCTCGCCGGGATTTGTTTGATATGTAAATTCGGTTTCGCGCCCCATTTTCCGCGCCGCCTCGCGCAAAACCGGCTGGCGAAAAGAAATCCACATTCCCGAATGCGTCTCGTAGCTGGTCAAATCGTGCCGCTCGGCGGAATGTCCCATCGGGAGAACGTAATCGGCAAAATAAGCCGTCTCGTTCCACGTCGGCGTCAAAGCGACGTGAAGCCCGATTTTGCTTTCATCGCTCAAAGCCTCGATCCACGTAAATCCGTCCGGGTAAGTCCAAACGGGATTAAAAACGCGCGTAAAATAAACCGCCATCTTACCGCGCCCTTCCTTCAAAAAATGCGGCAGCAGAAAACTCATCTCATAATGCGCGAGCGGGTATTCGAGCGGAAAATGCAGCTCGTTCCAAAACTTTTGCGCGGGCGGCGTTGAAAAACCTTTCGGCTTGAACTTGTTCCACGCGCTCGGCAAAGTCCCGCCCTCTGTGCCGACGCTGCCCGTTAAAACATTGAGAAAATGCAGGCAGCGGGCGACCGCCCAGCCGCCGAGATTGCCGCTTCCCGCGCTACGCCAGTTGTGCGTCGAAAGCCTTGTGCCGGCGCGTCCGATTTGCCGCGCGACTTCCACAATCATCTTTGCGGAAACGCCGCTTTCTTTTTCAGCAAATTCCGGCGTGTATTCGGCATAGAACTTTTCTAATTCGGCAATGAAATCCTCGAATTTCAGGTCAGAACCATCTGCGGTAGCGGATGGTTTTATGCTGTCATTTTGAGTCGTTTGGCTTAAACCGTGCGCTGCCGCAGGCGATTCTGACTTTCGCATCTCGATCAGTGACTCGCGCCAATTCACCCAATCGCGAAGAAATTTTTCGTTGTAAAGTTTTTCTTTGATTAAAATGTTCGCAATCGCCAGCAGAACAGCCGCTTCGCTGCCCGGATGCGTCGGCATCCAGTAATCAGCCATCGAAGCCGTGTTTGAAAGCCGCGTGTCCATCACGGCTAATTTCGCGCCGTTCATCATTCCCTCGATAATTCGTTGCGCGTGCGGGTTAAAATAATGCCCGGATTCGAGATGCGCCGAGATCAGCAGAATAAATTCCGCATTGGCGTGATCGGGCGAAGGTCGGTCAAAGCCCTGCCAGATCGCATAGCCGAAACGCGCTCCGGCTGAACAAATATTCGTGTGCGAATTATGCCCGTCCACGCCCCAAGCCTGCAAAATCCGGTCAATAAAACCTTCGTGACCGGGACGCCCGACGTGATAAACGACCTCGTTGCGCCGGTCTTCTATCAAAGCCGCGCGGATTTTCGCGGCAATGTCATCCAAAACTTCGTCCCACGAGACTCTCTCCCATTCGCCCGCGCCGCGCGCTCCCTTGCGCCGCACCGGGTAAAGAATACGGTCAACGTCCGTAATCTGATTAATCGTCGCCGGACCTTTCGCGCAATTGCGCCCTCGGCTGCCCGGATGATACGGATTGCCTTCAAACTTGCGGATTTGGAATGTTTTTTTATCTACATAACCGAGCAAACCGCAGCCCGCCTCGCAGTTAAAACAGGTCGTCGGCACGATCATATAATTCCGCTTCTCGCGCCTTTGCCCGCTCGTCGCTTCATACTCGACCCAATCGTCCCATTTTTCCGGCGGCGGATAATTTGTCAACTCGCCCGCTTCGGTTAAAGGCGGCAGGAAATCATGGTCTTCCACATCATTGTGCAGATTCGGAATTAAGTGCAGTTTTTCAGCAATTCGCTCGATAAATGACGGTTTATGATTAGGCATTTCGTTAGTGTTTTATTCGCCGCTTTAGAGCAAAGCGAGAAGCGAAACAAAATTGTCTTCGTAAAATTCTTTGATTGCGTCGAACTCCCGACGCAGCAAATTCTCCACATCCGTTGTGGAACAATTTCCAAGCCGCACCCAAATGACTTTCGGCGGATTTCCAAAAACCAAACTCAAATCGTGCATATCCGCGTCTTTCGAGACAACCATAAAATCATTGTCTCGGGCATAATCCCAAACCAACGGATCATCCGACGCTTTCAAACCAATGTCGCGGACGTGAATCGAATCGGGAAAAATATCCGTCAAACGACGCGCCAACTTGTGCGACAGATTTTCGTCAAAAAGTAGTTTCACGCTGTGGCTAAAGGAGCGATCATCAAACGCCGCTCGCGGTCGGCGGCGTAGGCGATACAGGCTTTCAAATCTTCACGAGTAAGATCGGGAAAATCGTCGAGTATTTCCTCTTCCGTCATATCTGAAGCCAAATACTCAAGCACTTCGTAAACCGTAATCCGCAAACCGCGCACGCACGGTTTGCCGCCGCGTTTATTAGGTTCGACCGTAATGTAATCTCGATAATCCATAACTTAAATTATATAGGAACATTTCGCATTATTTGAAAAATCAACTAAGCGGAATCATCTGCGGCGCTTTTACCCAAATATGCTGAGCGAAATATAAGCCGACCAAAATCAGAATTCCCGCCAAACTAAGTTCCCAAGTCCGCCCGATAAACAGCAGTAAAATCGGCAGAATATTTCCCAGAAGAATCATTCCAATCCAAAATCGACGGCTGAATGTGCCTCGCGTAATCATTTTGACGACAGCGTGAGCATCATCGGTGGCGTGCGTCATGGTCAGTTCAATTGCCAGAGTCAGAAGATGAAAAATTAACGCAGCCACAGACAAAAATGCCAGAACCGCAAGCAAGCCCGTATTTAATCTCAAAAATAAGCTCGACAATAAAAACACCGCGAAACCAGCCATCAGCGAGTGAATTAACATATGCAGACCGAGCATCGGCGACTGCCAGAAATCGCGCCCTTTTGCCTGCGCGAAAAGAAAGGCGGTGTAAACGGCGGAAAGCAGGGCTAAAACGATTCCGAACGGCTCGATATATTTTAAAATATTTTCATAGCCCAGAAAGGAAGCGAGAAGCCAGAGGGTCAAAATGCCCCCGTAAGCCGTGATGATATACGCGCCGCGAGAAAGCCAAGACCGCCATTGCGGGCGGAAAAGCACGTATAAAAAACGGTCGGGGCGACCTAAATCCTTGATGAGCAAAATTCCCGTCAAAGCCAGAAAGATAAAGGCAACGACTACGCCGATTTGTTTGATAAGCGCGGGTATTTCCATAAAATATCCGCCGGTAATGGGAACGAGAAACGCGCCTGCCGCAATCGCTTTGGTCAAAATATAAGCGGAAACTTCCCAGCCCCAATTCACGCCTTTGCCGGGCGCGTCGTAAACGCGGCGGGCTTTTTCCTTTGCGCCTTTGCCTCTGGTTTTTGATTCGATTTGATAGAGCGCCTGCGGAACGGTTTTGTCGGCGCTCGCGCGGATGCGCTCTTCCGCAAATTTGGCGTAATGCCCGACGCCCGTCGCTTGGCTCGACCACATATAATCGGTGTCGGGATTGGCTTCGGTCGGTTTCAGCGAGGCGGCGTCGCCTTCGATGTAATAAAGCTTCGGCTGTGTGCCTTTTTCCGGTTTGCGAACCTGCACGGATTCACGCGCTAAAAGCTGCGAAATCTCGCTGTTCGGATTGTCCATATCGCCCGAAATAATCGCGTGTTCGGGGCAGACGACGACGCAGGCAGGCTCAAGTCCGATGTCGGTGCGATGCGAGCAGTAATTGCATTTGGCAGCAGTGTGCTGGTCGGGGTGCATATAAAGCGCGTCATAAGGGCAGGCTTGTGTGCAGGCTTTGCAGCCGATACAGCGGCGGTCGTCAAAATCAACAATACCGTCCGCTCGCGCAAAAAGCGCCGTCACCGGACAAATCTCGACGCACGGCGCGTCGGCGCAGTGATTGCAGCGCATCACGGAAAAAAGACGGCGCGTATCGGGAAATTCGCCTTTTTCGATGTATTTTACCCACGTTCGATTCACGCCGAGCGGGACTTCGTTCTCCGATTTACACGCGACTGTGCAGGCGTGGCAGCCGATGCATTTGCGGTTATCAATGATGAAACCAAAATTCATATTTACCTTTCTCTCAACAGAGTTCGCTGATTTCAGATTATCCGAAATTAAAATTTCTTGGAAAATAGAGCGGAATAATTAATTTAGTATTATAACTTTGTCGAACTTCTAAATCCATCAGGATTAAACTTGTTTTTGGAAAAAAGCCAATTTACAAATGTTGAAAAAATAATCGTATCTTGAATTGTAAATTTTGCTGAGAGATAATCCTTTTTAAACCAGGGCTTATTCAAAGTCGCCAAAGGCGACAAACATTATAGCCCGGCGAGCATCGCCGGGAACAAGTTAAATAAAATTTACGCTCGCTGAAAGCGAGCAACATTGCTTTGTTCGTCGCTGTCAGCGACGGAATCATTTGTGGAACTAACCCGGCGATGCTCGCCGGGCTATAATGTTGGTCATCTTCGATGACAAGAAAAATCCGACTTTGA
>DATHTS010000403.1:0-1736 GCA_035462935.1 Pyrinomonadaceae bacterium | reverse complement strand
AAATTAAACAATTCTTTCCAAAAACTAGGTTTTATAATATTCTTTTATTGTTCGTCCAAATCTTTAAACTGAGGTTGCTATGTCTTTGACTCTCATTACGGCAATGACTTCGCTTCGTGTATTAATCGGAGTGGCAGGCGTTGGTTATTCATTTTTCGTCAATAAGGATACAGAAGGAAATTTTGACTACGGTGAAATTCCCAAATCAATTTTTGGAGAAACCGTCGGCGGAATTTTTTATGATTGGCTGAAACACGGCACTTCCGCCGGTTACGACAAATTTCTTCAAAGTCTTGATTCGTTTGACGCGGATGCCTTAAATCACGATTTGCAGAGAGCAGCGAGAAAGGCAACTTTGCTGGCGACATATTTTGCCTGTCAGGCGTGTTTGGCTGATATTAAATCGGAAAGGCATTCAATCTGGAAAAGAGTTAAAAATGCTGCGTGGAAAGATGAAGATATAAACTGGCTTGTTGCCGTCAGCAAAAGCCTCAGGGATGAGATTAAAAACGTCGAAACAGAAACTTTTGACGAGCGAATTAATTACAATGAGCTTTTGAATATTTTCGACAAAGACAGCATTGCCAATCCCAAAACTTCACAAAAAGAGTTTACCGACAAACTCAAAGAACAAACTCTTCAAGACATTAAAAACGGTTATTATGCGAAATTCGGCGGGCAAAAAGCTGTTCCGTTTTCACAGGATGGCTTTGATCTTTTGAGCGAAGCCATCAACAATGGTTGGGAAAACTTTCCGCAGGACAGAGATTTTACGATTCAATTGAAACTCACCGCCCACGGCAATCAGGTTAAAAAATATGATTGGTTTCATCTGGTTTGCGTTATTTTCAACGAAGAATATAAAGTCAACGAAAAAATCGAAGCGGCAATGCAAAAGCACACCGCGCTCGAACAGACTGCTTTATTAAAACAAATCAGCAGTAATTTTCAATCTTTCGGACGGCTGGAAAACTTCCACGACCTCGAAAGGCAAATCGAGGATTTCCGCGAAGAAAATTTCGTGTATCACCAAATTACACACGAAAAACTCAATGAAATTCTCAATCTTCTTCGGGGACAGATGCGCGTTTCTTCTCAGCCTTTGCCGGTTCACAATCTACCGTCTTTGGCGGAAAAGGTTTACGGGCGCAAAACGGAAAAGACGCAGGTTTTTGCAGCATTAAATGCCGACGGCAAAAGATTTTCACTGGTAGTCGCGCCAAGCGGTTTCGGTAAGACGCGGCTTTTGGCAAAAGTTTTACAGGACGTTACTGACGGCAGAATCATCAAGCCTGAATATTCCAATCAAATTAACCGCATAATGCTGATAGATTGCCGTTTGGTGCGGAATCTGACTGACATCACGCGCGAATTAAATACCGTTTTAGGAACAGGGCTTATCTTTGAAAACAGACTGCGAAATTACAACGAGGCGTGGTGCAAATTGGTTTTTGAGTTGATTGACGGCACAACCTGGCTTTTCCTCGACAATTTTGAGGCGTGGCTGGATGCTTCGGATAATTATCAGCTCATCAACGTCGAAATTCGCGCTTTTCTGAATGCGTTGTTTACCGGAAATCACGGTTTGCGCGGCGTTTGTTTGTCGCAATCCGAACCGGAGAGCGATGTTTTGAACAATCTCAACAAACTCCGCGAGGTCGGCGCGGAATTGTTCAACGGCTTAGATAGAGATTCGGCTTTGCTTTATTTGCGCGAGAATGCAAATGCTGACAACG
>DATHTS010000402.1:0-6063 GCA_035462935.1 Pyrinomonadaceae bacterium | reverse complement strand
AGTGTTCGTTTTTGCGTTCCTCCTTCTTTGCGAGGCGAACTGTCCCCGCACGTTTTGTGCTTTTTTTTCATACAATTAAGGAATTTTTATATGTCTAGCTACGTGGAAACTACGTCTAAACAGACGTTGGATAATTCTTTTTGGTCAATTTTAAAGGAAGCGGTCAGAGGCTCGAACCGCGATTTTACGCAGGGTTCAATCGGGCTGGCGATTTTTCTTTTATCGGTTCCGATGATTTTGGAAATGATTATGGAAAGCCTCTTCGCCATCGTGGATATTTTCTTCGTCGCGCATCTCGGCGCGGAAGCGGTCGCGGTCGTCGGAATTACCGAGGCGATGATGGCGATTGTGTATGCCGTCGCTTTCGGTTTGGCGGTCGGCGCGACGGCGACAGTGGCGCGTCGCGTGGGCGAAAAAGATATGAAAAAAGCGGCGAAGGCGGCGGCGCACGTTCTTTATCTAGGCTTTATCGTTTCGATTGTGATGAGCATCGTCGGAATAATTTTCGCGCCGACTTTTCTCCGGCTTTTGGGTGCAGAACCGCAAGTTGTCGAGCAAGGCACGACGTTTACGAGGATAATGCTCGGCGGAAACGCGGTCGTCGTTTTCATCTTTCTGCTCAACGCGATTTTTCGCGGCGCGGGCGACGCGGCGGTCGCAATGCGCGTTTTGTGGCTGGCGAACGCTCTCAACATCGTTCTCGCGCCGTGTTTTATTTACGGCAATGAAATTTTCGCCTTTTTCGGAATCAACGCTCCGCAATGGTTACTGGATAATTGGATTTTTCCGAAACTCGGCGTAACCGGCGCGGCTGTCGGCACAACTATCGGGCGCGGCGTGGGCGTTTTGTATGCCGCTTGGTGTCTTTTCAGACCGTCGGGACGAATCACGATTCACCGCGAAGATTGGACATTCGATTTCGATTTGCTCTGGCGGCTAGTAAAACTTTCTTCGACCGCCGTTCTGCAATTTACCATCGGAACGGCGAGTTGGAGCGCGCTTGTCAGAGTCATCGCCGGATTCGGAAGCGCGGCGATTGCCGGCTACGTTATCGGCTTGCGCGTGATTGTCTTCGCGCTTCTGCCCGCGCTTGGCTTGAGCAATGCGGCGGCAACTCTGGTCGGGCAAAATCTGGGCGCGAAAAAACCGGAACGCGCCGAGAGAGCAGTCTGGACGGCGGCATTTTTCAACGCCGCTTTCTACGGCGTAATCGGTTTGATTTTCTTCCTCTTTCCGAATCAAATCATCGGCATTTTCACTGATGACCCGACCGTTTTCGCCTACGGCACGGATTGCCTGCGAATCGTCGCTTACGGCTTCGCTTTTTACGGTCTCGGAATGGTTTTGGAAACGGCTTTCAACGGCGCGGGCGATGCGCGAACACCGACGTTTATAAATCTTTTCATCTTCTGGCTCTTTGAAATCCCGCTCGCATACGTTCTGGCTTACTACTACGGTCTCGGAGCGCACGGCGTTTTCTGGGCGATTACGATTGCCTTTTCCGCTCTGGCAATTGTTTCAGCTTTGCTTTTCCGGCACGGCAGATGGAAGGAGAAGGTGATTTAAGGAAAAAGGTAAAAGGTAAACGGTAAAATTATTTCGCTTTACTTTTACTTTTTACTTTTTACTTTTACCTTTTCTATGATTTTATTTTTCCGATTTCCGCGCGTTATTGATTGGGAGCCGTTCGGCGACCGAAAAATTTACAAGCAATTATCCGAGGAGAAATAATATGTCATCAATAAACGGAAAATTTCCGGGCACCCGCCGCGTAATGCAGGTTTTCGGCGGTCACGGAGCGCAAAATCAAAATCATCAAAGAGAACAAAATCAGCAAAATAATCAAAACGCGGGATTTTCTACCGCCGACAGTTTTACCGGCAGTCCAGTTCCGCAGCGGAATGTATTCGTTGATTCGGGGAATTTTGTCCCGAACGCCGGCGCGAATTATTACAAAACGGCGCAATGGGCGGTTGAAACGGCAAAGCCGAACGACAACGTAAAAATAATCGCCGAACTGCACGGCACCGTTTCCGACGGAACGGCGGTTCAGATAAACATCATTCACAACCTCAGCCCGACTCAGAAAAGCGTCTATGAAACCATCAGCGGCGTTATCAACGGCGGCGTTGTTTCCGCAACGTGGCAAGCTAAGATAAAGGGACCGGATAGCAAGCAGGGCTTTTTAACATTTATGATATTCGGCGGCAAAGCGAGCCGCGAATCTACAAACGCGCTAAGACTTGTCTAAACCATCAATTTTTACAAAAACAAAAACTCGGTCTGTTGTAATTTTCAGGCTGAGTTTTTATATTTTAAAGCGGGCATTTTACAAATTGCGGTTAAAATAGCTTTATGCAGACGATAAGTTTTCCCGATCCGCGCACTCACGTATTCTCCAAGTGGATTTTGTTCGGCGAATACTATTACGACGCCCGCGACATTCTCGGTTTCGGCGGCGAATTGAGCGTGGGAAATCTGCGCGAAGCTTACCGGCGAGGCATTTTCCCCTGGCACATCGAAGGCTTGCCGCTGCCCTGGTTTTGTCCCGAATACCGCGCCGTTTTGGAATTTTCCGAGCTTCACATTCCGAAAAGTTTGAGAAAAGATTGGCGAAAAACCGACTTCGCCTTTTCGATTGATAAAGACTTCCAAGGCGTTATCGAAAACTGCGCGATAGCGAAACGCAAACATGAATCCGGCACGTGGATAACGCCGGAATTTATCGAAGCTTACACAAAACTGCACGAAACGGGCGACGCGCACAGCGTCGAGGTTTGGGAAAGCGAAAATCTGGTCGGCGGTCTTTACGGCGTTGACGCCGGCGGCGTTTTTTGCGGCGAGAGTATGTTTCATCTGCGCTCGAACGCCTCGAAATTCGCGCTTTTATTTTTAATCGAACATCTCAAAACACGCGGCGCGACGTGGATTGACATTCAGATGATGACGCCGCATTTTGAAGTTCTGGGCGCGAAGGAAATCAAAAGAAACGAATTTTTAAGAATGTTGGAAAACGCGCAGAGAAAAAAATTACATTTATTCTAATTTATTAAACTTAAAATTATGTTATACTCAAAAAACCTGAAAAACCAGAGATCAAAGAAGGGAATTTTTCATTGAAAAACAAAAGTTTTTTGATGATTTAAGAAATCTGTTTAATCTTAGGTATAACGGAACAAAAAAATCGAATATGATTTTTTCTCCGATTGATTTTTCTTTTTCGTTTTAATTCTTTTTTAGTCCGGCAAGCCGGAACTATTCGGAATAAAAAAAACGAAAATCGAGGTAACTGATAATGATTTCCCATTCTCCTGCGGCTGGGTTGTTTAACCAGGATCTTCAAAATTCATTGAAACGAGAAATTAAACACTCCCGCATCATCAAATTTGCAAAACACACAAATGTTTATACGTGTGGAGATAAAGGCGAGAATATTTACTTTATTGAAAGCGGACAAATAAAACTTGTAACGCTTTCGCCCGAGGGCAAAGAGTGTCTGCTTGCCATCCAAACTGCCGGAGACATTTTCGGTGAATCGTGTTTGTTCGGTTTAGACGAATACAGGGAAACTGCGACGGCGATGGAAGCAAGCCTTATAAAAGTGATTCCCTGTTCCGAGTTTTTTCAGCATTTGATCAGAGAATCGCAGATGGAAAGTTTTGTAAAATATTTGGCAGTCAGAGTTGCCGACCAGCAGCAAATCATCACTGATCTGATAACTATTGACAGCGAGCACCGTCTGGCTGAAACTCTTCTGCGGCTTGCCAAAAAATTAGGAAAAAAACATCCGCGAAGCATCATTATCGAACACAAGATTACACATGAAGAATTATCAATGATAGTTGGAACGACGCGTCCCCGGATCAGCCAGTTTATGCGAAAATTTGGGAAACGCGATCTGATCGAAATCAGTGAAAATCGCTTTATAATAGTCAAGGAGAAGAATCTTACCAAATACCTGAATCAAATGGCTTAGAAAAATTCATCCTCACTCGCAAAACTATTTTCAAAACTGTGCAAAATTGAACGGAAATCTTTTTTAAACCGGAATATCATCAGGTCGGAAAAATAATTGAGAAAACGATTCCTAAAACACTTTACGGCTTTGGCTTGGGGCGATAATTCCCGTTGGCTTTTGCCGCGCAGCGTATTTAATAACCGATGAGTCACATTAATTTAATAAGGAGAACAGCAAATGACAAATGAAACAACCGTAACAATACCGAAGACCGCCGCTTTTGGCGAAGGAATTTTGTATCCGCCGAATCTTACTCCCGATTTGATCTCGACCCTGAAGACATCAGGCATCGAGACTTTGATCATCGGACTTTTTCATATTGAGTCCAACGGCGACATAGTTCTTAACGACACCACGCTTATCCATTATGATGAAAGTCAGCAGAAAAGTATTTACGTAGGCGATCCCGGCTGGTCTGCGCAATTGCAGGAATTGATCGGGACAGAATCGCAAATCACGCAGATGGAAGCCTCCATCGGCGGTTGGGCGACCGGCGATTATGAAAGAATCAAAACCATTTATCAAGACAACGGCGATTCATTTAATAACACCGCCGTCCAAAGCAACTTCCAGTTGTTCAAAAGCGAATTTCCGACAATCACCCTGATTGACACGGACGTGGAAGAAACATACGACCAGACATCTTTCGTCGCTTTTTGTCAGATGCTGATCGCAATCGGCTTTGGCATTACTTTCTGCCCCTATACCGAAACAGATTTTTGGACGGGATCTCTCAACGCGCTGAACAAAAGCAATCCCGGCGCGGTCAAGTGGTGGAATCTTCAATGCTACGCCGGCGGAGGCGGTAATGATCCCGATACTTGGGCTGGATACATTACCAGTGCTATTCCGGGATTTAAAACCGACGGGTTCATTCTCGCCTCAGACTGGAGCCGCTTTTACAACACCCAGGATCAGGCGTGGGAAGGCGACTGCGCCCCAGCCTTCGAATCGCTGATGGCGACCTTCAAGGGCGAAGCCTCGGTAGGAGGAGGATTTGTGTGGAATATAGATCAGGTCGAAGGATATGAAGCGGAACTCAAAATACATCCCGACCCGGCGGAGTGCAGCAAGACAGACCGGAGCCTGAGTGATTATATCCAGGCGATCAACAACGGCTTGGGAAATTGATATAAATCGAGGAAGAAAAGTTATCAGGAACAATGATGCCCGAATCGGGACTGCGTTGTCCCTCTTCTTAATAAAGACTTCGATTAAATTGGACTGACTATAAAGTCGGCAATCTTGCAAAATTATTTTCAAAACTGTGCAAAATTGAACAGAAATCTCTTTTAAACCGGGGTATCATTTTAATTACCCCGAATCTATTACAACCGGTAAAGAATCAGATAATTAATTTCTTTACTATTTTCTACGAATCGCAAATGCGAAGGAGACTAAAATTATGGCAACTTACAAAGTTAATATTCCCGCTGGTCCGCTTTGGAGTAATGACGAAGCTCAAAAAATCGGACCTCTGATCGCAGCGGCGCATCAAGGCAAATTTACGGGACAATGGAGCACGGTCGTGGAAGGAGAAATGAGTGTGGTCGAAGTGGAACTGGACACGAAAAACACCGGATCAAATGAGTTTAAGACGAATGTTCTCGCCGGACCGCTTTGGAGCGATGCTGAAGCGCAAGAAGTCGGAAAGAATATTGCCGCTTCCTACGGCGCCGAATTTACCGGTCAGTGGTCGACCATCGTTGAAGGTGTGATGAGTGTCATCGAAATCAAATACACCTTCTAAAACATCATTAAATTGGCAGGCGATTTATTGCCGCGTTGTTAGATCAAAAAGTAGGGTTTTCTTATAAAAATTTCCTTTGTATATCGCGTAGCGATTATTTGAATTTAGCCGTGTAATTTATTGCACGGGCAAGATTCGCCGGCAGCCGTTTTGTCGCGTCAGCGACAACTGATTCAAATCTTCTTTTCAATTGTCGCCGACGCGACAAAAAACTTTTCGTTTCCGCGCCGTGCAATAAATTACACGGCTAAATTCTTTTCGTCGCTAACGCGACAATTAAGGAATTTATTTTTTA
>DATHTS010000401.1:0-5174 GCA_035462935.1 Pyrinomonadaceae bacterium | reverse complement strand
AAAAGACCATCTGGCGCGTTTCAAATCGAACGGGAAACAACTCCCTTTCAATGTAGTGCGACATTTCGGGAAATTCGAGCGGGTAAAAACCGAGTTCGGCAAATTTCTTTTGATTTTTTAATGAAAACTCCGCGCTCTCCATTTGGTATTCATAACCGTTTTCAAAAATTTCATCGTAAAAGGGATTTATCTTGCGCTCAACTTCCGGGTTGCGAATATCCGAGCCATACCATTGAACGACGCCCGGCTTATCGAAAAACTTTATCATTCTTTCATCCAAATTTCGCGGCAAAATATCCAAAAAACAAGTCCAGTGAATAATATCAGCCCGGCGCATTGCGCGGTAAATCATCCATAAATTTTTCAGGGCGACGCGGCGATTGGCGAGCCGGTTTTCCGTGTAATTTGCCAGCAGTTTAACGTCGGTCGTTGTTTGAATTTGCGAGGAAGGAAATGCCAAACCTTCCGCATTTATTCCGATTGATTTCAGCGCGCGAACTTTGTGAGAAATGTCCGAGGCAATGTTGTAGGGAAGCAGAAGAACATTCATTTTCTTTGACGAATAACTCTAGCCGGATTTCCGACGGCGACCGCATAATCGGGAATGTCTCTTGTAACGACCGCGCCCGCGCCGATTTGGACGCCTTTGCCGATTTTTACGCCAGGCAAAATAATCGCTCCGATGCCGATGTCCGCGTCGTCTTCAATAATTACCTCGGCGAACTCCAAATCGCTGAACAAAATGGGTTTTTCCGCGCCTTCCTCGCTGTGGAAACTCGTCAGAATTTTCACGCCCGGCGCGATACCGACATTTTTTCCTATCGTGATTCCGCCCGCGCTGTGAAAAAAACAATTCTGCCCGATCCAAGTATTATCGCCGATGCTCATCAGATTTTTGTAATAACCTTTCAAAATCGCATAATGCCCGATGTAAATATTGTTTCCGAGTTCGATATTTTCGGGATGAAACACTAAAACGCCGGTTTCAAAAATGACATTGGAGCCGATTTTTCTGAATTGGCTCGGCTCAAATGCGCCCGCGCCGTGCGATTTGTATAATTTGCTCATAAATTATTGAATCAAACCCTTATAAGATTCTATCAATTCGCGGTCGTATAAAACACGCCCGGATTTTCTCCCCCAAAAATAATAGCTCGAAGCCGCGTCGAAAGTTCCCGCCCGGTCAATAGTAAAATAATCCAGATATTTCAGCCAGAATCCGGTCAAACGGGCAAAAACGTCGGCTAATTTTGCCAGATTTTTCGATTCAAAAAAACTCTGCAAAAAATACGAATACGACCACGCCAAAGCCATCCCGCTGCCGCAAGCCGCGCCGCTTTCGATCTCCTCGAAATTACGGAATAAACGCCTGTGTCCGAGATGCGTAAAGCGCGTAAAATCATAACGCCCCAAGTGAACCTGCTGCATAAAGGGCGTTTCCGCATAGACAAAGCCGTCTTTTTTCAAGACGCGGTAGATTTCAGCAACACATTCTTGCGGATTGACAATGTGTTCCAGCACGGCTTGGATTATCACGCCGTCGAAAGTTTCATCCGAAAAGGGAATGTCGTGTGCGTCGCAAATTAAATTTGTCCGCTCGCCGAAAGCCACGTCCGATTCGATGACTTCCATTCCGTCGAACAATTTTTCAACGTTTAAGCCTTCGCCTTCAACCGCGCCGCCGATGATTAAAATTTTCGGCGTTTCGCTTTTTTCTTTCAAAGCGGCGGCAAATCTTTGAAAATTCTGAGCGGACTTGTAATTTTTATTGAGCGAGGGAAGCAAGTTTTTAAGCTGCGTCTTCCATTTCGGAAGGTCGGTTCGATAAGTCGTGTCGCGGTTTTCAACGAAATCTTTTATTTGAAAAAGGCTGTTCGCTTCGTTGATGAGGATAGGAATTTCGCCCACAATCGGGAAAACGCTTTGGCAGGATTTATTGGAGCATTCGAGCGAATCATTTTGTTGAATTAACAAAGTTTTGCAAATCGGACAGCAAAGATTATTATCTGAAATTTTCTTTAACATTAACAACGGCTCGCTTTTTTCTGCCTTAATTCAAAATTTCCTTTAGTTTTTCTGCAACAAATTCAATCTGCTCCGGCTTCAATTTTTCATAAAGCGGCAAAGCCAATCCTTGCCGAAAAGCGCGTAATGAATTCGGAAATAATTTTTCGGAACTCAGATTATATTTCTCTCTGTAAAAGGTCTGGAAGGGAATGCACTGCGCACCGTAATTTGTGCCGATTCCGCGCTCTTTCAGATTTTTGATTAAATCATCGCGGTTAATTTCTTGGCTGACTACAACGTGAAATGTCTGAAAGATGTGCCTTTTGTTTTCCGGCACGAACGGCAGCCGCAATTTCTCGTTTCCCGTCAATTCTTCAAAATAAACTCGCGCCAATTCGTTTCTGCGCTCGATGATTTTTTCCAGCCGCGCAAACTGCCCGCGGACGAGAGCGGCTTGAAAATCCGTCATTCGATAATTTAATCCGGCAGCGATAAAATCGGTTTTGCCGTTTTTTACCTGAATTCCGTGATTCCGCAAAACCCGGAACTTTTCCGCGAGTTCGTCATCATCGGTTGTTAAAATTCCGCCTTCGCCCGAAGTTACAGCTTTGCGCGGGTGAAGCGAGAACGAGCCGATTTGCCCGAAAGTGCCGACCTGTTTTTCGTTTTCCGTCGCGCCGAGCGCGCAGGCGGCGTCTTCAATCACAGATAAATTGTGTTTTTTGGCGATTTTCATCAAATCCGAAATATCGCACGCGAGACCGAATTCGTGAACCGGAATGATCGCTTTTGCACGCGGCGTTATTGCCTGTACGATTTGGGAAACATCGATGTTAAAAGTTTCCCGTTCGACATCAACGAAAACGCATCTTGCGCCGACAATTTCGACGACGTTCGCCGTTGCAGGATATGAAAAAGCCGGAACAATAACTTCATCGCCCGCGCCGATTCGCAGGGCGAGTAAAGCCAAATGTAACGACGCTGTTCCGTTGGAAACCGCAACCGCATTTTTTATATTCAAATAACTGGCAATTTCCTTTTCAAATGCGGCGACGTTTTCGCCCTGCACCAGATTTCCCGAACGCAGAACTTCGGCGACGGCTTCGATGTCCTCGTCGTTAATGTTCGGCGACATTAGCGGGATAAAGTTCATATTCCGGCGGCAAATTGCTGTTTAAAATACTCGGCGGTTTTCAAGATACCTTCTTCCAAATCAACTTTCGCCTTAAAACCCAAAATCTCTTCCGCCTTGTCCACGCTTGGAATACGGATAGCGATGTCGGCGGAAAGCTGCGGGGCGAAAACGATTTCCGATTCGGATTTCAGGACGCGGCAAACCGTTTGCGCCAAGCCCAAAATTGTGATGACCGCTCTGGCGTTGCCGATGTTGAAACTTTGCCCGACGGCGGCGGGATATTCCAGACATTTCATCAGGCATTCGACAAAATCATCAACGTAACACCAGGCGCGAATCTGGCTGCCGTCGCCGTTTATCCGAATAGTTTCGTTTTTCAAAGCGCGTTTGATAAAAATCTGCATCGCTCCTTCGCCGGTTTGTCCGGGACCGTAAACGTTAAACGGTCTGATTGTTACAACGGGCAAACCGTGCTGCTTAAAATAAGCGTGTGCCAGATGCTCGCCCGCCAGTTTGCTGACGGCATAAACCCAGCGTGCTTCTCCGGCGGAACCGGAGACGGTTTCCTGTTCTTCGGTAGCGCGAAAAGCCATCGAGCCGAAAACTTCCGAGGTCGAAAAATCAACAAAGCGGTCGGAAACTTTATTTATTTTGGCGGCTTCGAGCGCGTTCGCCGTTCCGAGCATATTGACGCGCATCGTTTTTACGGGGTCTTTTATCACCGTGTCAATTCCGGCAATCGCCGCCGCGTGAATCACCAAATCCGCGCCCGCCATCGTTTCGGTTAGCAACTCCGCGTCCAAAACGTCGCCTTTAATTACTTTCAAATTTTTATGACGGGCAAACTCGCTGTTCGTCAAAGTATCGCGGTGAAAATTGTCGAAAGCCGTGATTTTATTATCTTCAATTAAGTTTCTAATCAAAGTGTTGGCGATAAAGCCCGCGCCGCCGGTGATGAAGATATTTTTTCCTGAAATCATATCGAATATAAGTTAAAACGGCTTTGCTTATAAAGTAGCAGTTGCCTGTAAAGTCTATCACTATTATCAAAAATATTGAGAACTTAAATAAAATTTGTAACTACCTTTAACCCATTAATTATTTCAACATTGCAGCTTAGCCAATGTCCTATATTTAAATATTCCAATCTCTGCCTAGATACAGGGTCTTTCAGCCCATAATATTCGTAGAAATCTCCGTGCATAATATAAAAATCATCATCTACTCCATTGGATAATTTATACATCCAATTAAAATTAGTCGTATAGTTTATATCTACTATTTTAAGTCTCATACAAACCCGCCTACAATCAACACGAAGTATCGCAAAGCCAGTTAAAATCTTTAATATGAGCCGCAAACACGAAAAATCTTACGCGGAATTTCTGATTTGATGAACGAGTTCGATAGCTTTTTTCGATTCGGCGAGTCCGAAGCCTTTGCCGGACAAAATATTTTGATAACAAAGCGTGTGCAGATCGGTAAAGCCTTCGCTGAACTCGAATCGCTCGCCGTCTATCAAAATCGAACGAAAAGTCTTTTTATCCGATTCGTCAGGCAAATCGTTTTCATCAATGCTCAGACGCCAATTAACATCGGCTCTTTCAAGGCGAAGAAAACCGGCGGCTTTGTTCGCCCGGTGATATTCGACCTGATTTTCCAAGACATCGCCGAAAACCCAGAGCAGCATATCAAAAAAATGTATCCCGATATTTGTGGCAATCCCGCCCGATTTGCTGATATTGCCCTTCCAACTGAAATTATACCAGTTGCCGCGTGAGGTGATGTATTGAAGATCAATATCGAATCTCTTGTTTTTATCAGCTTTTAAAACTTTTTCTCGCAAAGCAATCACGTTCGGATGCAGGCGAAGCTGAAGAATCGTGTAAATTTTCCTTTCCGTTTCCGCCTCGATTTCCGCCAGCGCGTCAACGTTCCAAGGATTTAAGACTAAAGGCTTTTCGCAAATCACATCCGCGCCATGTCTAAGCCCGAAGCGAATATGCGCGTCGTGCAGGTAATTCGGCGAGCA
>DATHTS010000400.1:0-3486 GCA_035462935.1 Pyrinomonadaceae bacterium | reverse complement strand
TAATTAAAGATTATTTGAACTGCTCCAAAAATCTCACATCATTCTCGAACATCAAATATATTTCATCAAGCCACAGCAAACTCTGTATATTTTCGCATTGAAGGCGCTTGCAAACCCAAGACAATATCTTCTTTCGGAATGGCTTTTTCAACTAATTCTCTGGCAATATCAATATCGGTCGAATTTTGCTGAATCCAAATTTTCCCGTTTTTTATATCAATATGAATTGAAACGCCGAAAGTTCGCTTTTGATTCTGCCAGCCGAGATGCAAAAGCTGATAATGGTCGTTTTTCGTGTCGCAAATCACCTGGGTTTCAAACTCTTCCGCCGTGTCTGTGCCTAACACTTTTGCTTGTCCCAGACTTTCCAGCAAATTCTGAATAATCCGGCGATAATTTTCTATCTTATCCATCTTAAAATCTCCTCTTTATCGGCATCATAGACGAGTAATTTTAACTCAAATTTCGCAATCATCTCAGCGATAAATTCATTTTTGAAAAAGAAGTCTTCGCTATATTGAGGAACAGCCAGAAATAAAATCCGGTCAGGCTCTTATTTGTTTAATGCCTCACGATAATTCGAAAACTGCCCGAAAGCCGTATAAAACTCATAGATAGTCGAAGCACCGAGAAAACTTTTGATCTCGACGGCAATCTTTTCTCCGTCTTTTTCGGCAATCAAAAGTTTTTCTGCGCCTAAATCAATATAAGCGTTTATTTCACCGAGTTTGATTTGTAACGGGTCGGCAATAATTGTCCACCCGTCTTTAATAAGCGCCATTTTAACCGCATCGTGAAATTTATCTTTTGCAGACACTATCGAAACTGCTCCAAAAATCTCACATCATTCTCGAACATCAGGCGTATGTCGTCGAGCGATGGAATTTATTTATTTTCCTACCAAACAAGGTTATTTCCGTCAAAAAGAATTGAAAGTTAATTCAATATATCGCGCCCCAAGATTCCGATTTTATCGTCAATAACGCAGTAGTTTCCCGTAAATCTTTTATTCAGGAAAACAACTTGAAAATCATATATCTCGGCTGATTTTTCGTTGCCGAAAACTCCTTCAAGTTCAAACCTTTTGTCAAGCAGTGGTGTTATTCCTAAACTTTCAACCGTATGACGAGGCAAAAGCGAAATGTCCGCTCCGGTATCCAACAGCACGGGAATATTTTAACCCGTTCGCCCGATTCGATTTTTCTTATTTGAACAAGAGCAACGGGCGCGGGCGGTTCAAATGATTCGTCATACTTCGTCATCTGTGTCATCCTCGACCGTTTTTACGAAATATTTCGCGTCTGCTTTGTTTACAAGGCGCGGACTCCTGATTTTAGCGGTTTTCTTTTCCATTTTCGGAATAACGACGTAAACTTCCGCCGCTTCGGGCAGTTCAAAATCTTCGGTCAAATGAATCTGCCCGTTTTTGACGATGCCTTGAATTGTTGTAACTTGCATAAAACACCTCTCGAAAACATTTTACCTGAACTGCTCCAAAAACCTGACATCGTTCTCAAACATAAGGCGAATATCGTCGAGCGAATACATCAAGGCGCACATTCTTTCCAAGCCGAAGCCGAAGGCAAAGCCCGAATAAACCTGCGGATCAACGCCGCAAGCCTTCAAGACGTTCGGATGCACCATTCCCGAACCGCCGAGTTCGATCCAGCCGGAGCCTTTGCACGGGCGGCAGCGTTCGCCTTCAAACGTGCCGGTGCCGCCGCATTTGAAGCAGGAGAAATCGAATTCCGCGCTCGGTTCGGTGAAAGGGAAATAGCTCGGACGCAGGCGCGTTACGGTTTCCTCGCCGAACAAACGGCGAAGCCATTCGGCGACCGTGCCTTTCAGGTGCGCCATCGTGATGCCTTTATCCACGCACAAGCCTTCGATTTGGTGAAACATCGGCGTGTGCGTCAGGTCGGGCGTATCGCGGCGGAAAACTCTGCCCGGCGCGATGATGCGAATCGGCACGCCGCGGCGTTCCATCGCGCGAATCTGCACGGTCGAGGTTTGCGAGCGGAGCGCGAAACCGTCGGTCGTATAAAAAGTGTCTTGCGATTCGCGCGCGGGATGACCTTCGGGGATGTTGAGCGCGTCGAAATTGTAATAATCGGTTTCGATCTCGCGGTCGTCCTCGATGTGATAACCCATCGAGACGAAAATGTCCTCGATCTGCTGGCGCAAAAGCGTCAACAGATGCAGATGCCCGACGCGCGGGCGGCGACCCGGCAAAGTTACGTCCAGCTTTTCGCGCTCAGTTTTGGCTTCCGCGATGAAGTTTTTCAAATTATTTTCGACTTCCTCAATCGCCGAAACAATTTCTCTTTCAACCGTCTGCACAAACTGACCGAACGCGCCGCGCTCTTCCGGCGCGACTCGCCCGATCAACTTTTTCGCGCCGGCGATTTCCGATTTTTTGCCCGTGTGTTTCGTTTTCAGTTCGGCTAATTCACGACCGAGATTCTCGGCATCAGCCAAACTCAAACCGTTTATTCCGGCGCGAAAATCAGCAAAGCGTCCAAATTCCTGATTGAACGCTTCGCGGATTTTTTCAACTTGTTCTTTTTGTTCAATCATCTTTTATTTATCCATTCGCGGATTTCACGAATCCACTTTGCGTAATCTTCATTCAAGCCTTTTTGCAAAAATTCGGTAACAGTTTCACTATCCAGCATGGGCAGCGCAACACTATTTATCGTTTCTTCATAAAATCCGCCATACAATTTATAAAAAACAACCCTAGTTCCTTTGTAAAGCCAAACCTCGGAAACACCCAAAGCTGCATAAATCGGCAGTTTATTAAGCGAAGGGCTTGTTACATCAATGTCAATTACTAAATCGGGCGGCGGATTTACACTCAAATCAATTTCATCTACACCGCGAATCCGCCTTTCGCTTTGAATATAAAAAGCAGTGTCAGGCTCACAACCTTTTGCTTTTAATGCTTTTCTAAATGTAGTAGAACCAAAGTTCCGAACACCGAGATTTTTTTCCACGCATATAGTTGAAACTAAATCCTGCAAAATTCGATTCGGTCTTTCATGTTTCGCTAAAGGCACTTCAACCTCCAGAAAGCCGTCATCATACGCAAAATGAACGCCGTTTGAATCGGCAAATTCTTCCAGAATCCTTTCGTAAAAATCCCAGCCAACGCCTTGCAAAATTAATTTTTGATTGATTGCGGCTTGAGCCATTTCCTTTAATGTCGGATTAAGAACGCTTTCCATAGCTTAATTTTAGCACAAGATATTTTTTACGAAAGTTATTTAACCAAAAAGCAAAGCGTCCGAATTTCCGCTCGAACGCTTTGCAAAAAATCAGATTTATAAAAGCCTCAGGCGGTCGGCTGCTGATTATTGTTTATCGCGTCTTTCGCTTGTCCAGCCAGCGAAGCAAAGGCTTCCGGCTGTTTGACGGCTAAATCGGCGAGAACTTTCCTGTCTAGTTCGACGCCGGCGACTTTCAATCCGTGCATAAATTGCGAAT
>DATHTS010000399.1:0-4666 GCA_035462935.1 Pyrinomonadaceae bacterium | reverse complement strand
AATGTTGCACCTAAAACCGGAATCGCCGAAGTAAACGGAACGAAACTGTATTTTGAAATTTCCGGGAACGGTCATCCGCTCATTTTGATAAACGGCAGCAGTTTGGATTTACGAATGTGGGATGAGCAGGAGGCTGATTTCGCCGCTCGCTTCCGAGTTATCCGGTATGATTTGCGCGGACTCGGAAAATCAGCGACGCCGGACGTGGAATTTTCTCACAGCCGAGACCTTTTCCATCTTTTAAAACATCTTAATATCGAAAAAGCATATATTCTCGGTTTGTCTTTCGGCGGAGCGATAGCCATAGATTTTGCTCTTGAAAATCCTGCTATGACCGACGCTTTGATTGTGGCTTCTTCGGCTTTGAGCAGCTTAAAGAACGATTATCTCGAAGGTCTTGACGCGCTTTCCGTTATTGCCGACAAATCCGGCGCAGCCTCGGCGATTGATGAACTGATGAGCAATCCTTCGTTTGTCGCGCCGGAAAATGCTGCCGCCCGGCAAAAAACGCGGGAAATTCTTTTGGACAACGCGCATATTTTCGAAACCCGATTCCCACTGATTCGTTTCTGGCAGCCGCCGCAATTTTCGCTCGATGAAAACATTTGCCGGATAAATGCGCCGACTTTAATTATTGTCGGAGACAGAGACGCTCCCGTAATCAATGACATCGCCGACAATTTGAGCAAATCAATAAATGGGGCAAAAAAAGTAGTCATTAAAAATGCCGGTCATATGATTAATCTGGAAAAACCGGCTGAATTTAACCGCGCCGTGACAGATTTTTTACAGACAATTTTATGAAACGAAAAATCATTGGTTACGATAACGATGAAGAAAACGATTGGCGGGCAAAGCTTGAATGCGGGCATCTCCAGCACGTCCGGCACAAACCGCCGCTCGTTTCGCGCGAATGGGTTTTGACCGAAGCCGGACGCGATTCGCGGCTCGGCTTTGAACTCGAATGTAAAAAATGCGATGAAGGACAGCCCTTGGATTTTGAGCCGGCTCAAAATCTTACTGGCTGATAAATTTTAAACTTCCTGCGAAATTTTCCACAGTTTAAGGCGAAATATTTCACAGGCAGTTTCCTTGCAGAAAACTTCTGATTTCGATTTGTGATTTTCTCTTCCGGCTAAATCTATTGAAAACAACAAAAAAGCTCCTTTCATTACTAATAAATCCAACGGCACGGTCATTGCGATAAGAAGAGGTTTGGGGAGTTTCTCGATAATTGAATCTCATTTTCCAAACGACCAATACTTAATTGAAGGGTGAGCATAATTCAGTTTGAGCAGAAATCTTTCGGAATAGCTGATAACTGATAGCTGATAGCTGATAATTGGTTTCGGCGCTTTCAGCCATCTCTTAAGTTATCAGTTATCAGTTATCAGTTATCAGTTATTTCGAAGGTTAAAAATTGGTTTCAAACGATTTAATTTTGCACAGGCTTCACTTAATTGACTTATTAAAAACATAATTTACTTAATGCAAAACAGAAGAAATTTATGAGCAATGATACTTTCAAGCCCGGCGCCGGTCGCGCCTTATTTTTTTCAACCACCGCGTTTGCGGTTTCGTTTGCAGTCTGGGGACTGATTGCCGCTCTCGCGCCGACTTTTACGGAGCTTTACAACCTTTCAGCCACTGAAAAAAGTTTAATGATAGCCATTCCCGTTCTTTTGGGTTCCGTCGGAAGGCTCGGCGCGGGAATGCTTGCCGACCGATTCGGCGGGCGTTTGACGTTTTCGGCTCTGCTTATTTTTTCAGCGATTCCGGCAATCGCCATCGGTTTTTCAACCAGTTTCACACAGCTTTTAATTTTCGGGCTTTTGCTCGGACTTGCGGGAACGACTTTTCCGGTCGGCATCGGTTTTACTTCAAAATGGTTCGCGCCGGAAAAACAGGGAACGGCGCTCGGCATTTACGGAATGGGAAATATCGGGCAGTCAGCCGCCGTTTTCGGAGCGCCGGTTCTGGTGCTGCTGCTGGGCGATTGGCGAATGGTCTTTTTTGTTTTCGCGGGGCTGGCGCTTGTTTGGGGAGTTTTGTATTACTTGTTTGCCAGAGACGCGGATATCGCCGCCAAGCCGAAAACGCTGGCGGAAAATCTGAGCGTTTTGAAAAGCTCAAAACTGGCGTGGATTTTGTCGCTTTTTTACTTTCTCACCTTCGGCGGATTTGTCGCGCTCGCGCTGTATATGCCGACTTTCCTGCGCGAAATTTTTAATCTTTCGGCAACCGACGCCGGTGCGAGAACCGCCGGATTCGTCGTGCTGGCGACAATAATGCGCCCGGTCGGCGGCATTCTCGCCGACAAAATGGGCGGCGCGAAAGTTTTGGTGATTGTTTTCGCGTCAATCGCCGCGCTTTCTCTGCTTCTAAGTTTCACGACGATTACACTTTTCACTATCGGCGCGTTGGGCTGCGCGGCGGCTTTAGGCTTAGGAAACGGCGCAGTTTTCAAACTCGTGCCGCAGTATTTTCCGAAGGAAACCGGAACGGTGACAGGACTGGTCGGCGCGTTCGGCGGCTTGGGCGGATTTTTCCCGCCGCTCGAACTCGGCTTAGTCAAAGACGCGACCGGAAGCTATACCATCGGCTTTATTCTGCTTTCGCTTTTCTCGGTTTTATGTCTGGCGGTAAATTATTTCACTTTTCTGCGAAGCCCGGACGAAAAAGCGTCATCCTCTACGGTTATTGCGTAACGGACGGTCTTTGCTAAATGTTTTAAATATTTGATAGGAAGGATTAATAAATTATGATGATTGATGTAACAAAAACAGTGCGCGAATTGGCGGTGGAAAATCCGTCGGCGACGCGCGTATTTGAAAAACTCAGAATTGATTATTGCTGCGGCGGTCATCTTTCGCTGGAAGAAGCCTGCCGAAAAGCGGGCGTTGAAGTCGGACAAGTTTCCGAACTGCTTGAAAAAACGAAAAACGAAGCGATTGAAACAAATATCGCGGCGGAAGATTTTACAAAAATGTCGCTTGCCGCCCTAGCTGATTACATCGTTCGAAAGCATCACACTTTCACACGCGAGGAAAGCGAGCGGATAACAGCGTTGCTCGAAAAAGTCTGCTCGGTTCACGGCAAAAATCACGAAGAACTTTTTGAAATTCAAAAGATTTTCGGAATGCTGCGGCTCGAAATCGAAAACCACCTGCTCAAGGAAGAACGGATGCTTTTCCCTTATATAGCCTTAATGGAAAGCTCGCTCGCTTTCGGAATGCCGGTCCCGCCCGCGCCGTTCGGTTCAACGAGCAATCCGGTCGCCGTAATGGTCAGAGAACACGACACTGCGGGCGAACATCTGCGTGAGATCAGAAATTTAAGCAGTGATTTCGCCGCGCCCGCGGATGCCTGCATTACTTACAAAACGCTCTACGCCGCGCTCGAAGGTTTTGAAAGAGATTTGCACCGGCATATTCATCTGGAAAACAACATTCTTTTTCCCAAAGCAATCGAGATGGAAAAGTCGGGCTTGCCGGCAGATTCGAGCCGAATGGATGAAGTAAAATGCGGCTTGCCTGTTTTGAGCGCCGAACATCACGCTTGAAAATGAATAATTTGCTAGCTTCCGACCATTCCGAACTTGACGAAATGCTCCGTGAGCTTTTTTCGGCGCTTGAAACAGGCGATGTCGAAGAAAGTTTTAAGAAGTTGGATGTTTTGTGGGCGCGGCTGGCAATGCACATCCGCGCCGAACATCTTCATTTGTTTCCGGCGATTTTACGGATATTCGATTTGGATGGTGAAACCATAAAAATGAAAAGTCTCACCCCGTCTTTGGAAACGGCGCAGAACGCAATCAAGCAACTGCGGGACGACCACGATTTTTTTATGCACGAATTGGCTTTCGCGATAAAGCAAATGCGTGAGATGCGCAAAAAGGATATTCAAAACATATCCAAACAGCTTTCGGAAGTGCATCAAAAAGTTATTGCGGTCAGCCGCAGGCTTGAAGCGCATAACGAATTGGAAGAATCTGAAGTTTACCGGTGGGCTGACACATTGCTTAATTCGGCGGAACGCGCGGCTTTGAATGAGAAAATGCAAAAAGAACTCGACAATTTACCGCCGCGATTCGATAACTTATAACAGAATTTCTCTATGACCGATTTATTAAAACTAATTCAAACTCCTATTCAAACTGTTTTTTGAAATCTTCAAACGACTGGCGGAACAAGTTAAATTCGTTTCTCAAATTTTCCAACTCGCGTTCGACTTCCGCCAGACGGTCATTTCTTGCTTGACTGCCTGAAACTGATTTTTCCTGAATTAAATTTTCAACACTGACTTCGCCGGACAAAAGATGCGCGAAACGCGCTTCTTTCTGTCCGGCTTGCCGTTCCAGTTTTACGACTAGCGGCTCGTCGCGCCGCATCAATTTTTCGAGCGTTTCATTAACTTCGCCGAGACCGGAAAACTCATAAAGCCTTCCGGTGCGCTCGCGCAGCTCGCCTAAAGTCTGCGCCCCGCGAAGCAGAAGAACGCAAATTACGGCGACTTCCGGCGGCTCGAGTTCGTAAACGCTCGGCAGCAGATGCTTGTATTTCGGCACGCGGCTCGAGCTTCCATAAAAAACATAAACCAAATTCTTGTCGCGCAAACTTTCCAGCCCGCGTTCAACCGTCGCTTCATCGAAAGAAACGACCGGATC
>DATHTS010000398.1:0-1569 GCA_035462935.1 Pyrinomonadaceae bacterium | reverse complement strand
AAATTAAATACTTATATAACGACTTAGTAATACGTTGTAACAAAAAAGAAAGCGTCTTGCAAACAATTTTTCAATTGTATGGCAAAACGCTTTCTTTTCAATTAATAAATTAACCTACAAACAAAAGTTAGACGTATTTTTCAATGACTTTGGCGATCGCTTCGCGCGAAACCGCGCCGACGATGCGTTCCTGTTCCTGCCCGTTTTTGACAACAATCAACGTCGGACTGCCGCGGATGCCGTAACGCTGCGGCACGTCCATATTTTCGTCCACATTCATTTTATAAACGCCCACTTTTTCCTTGTAGTCTTCCGCGACCGCTTCGACCGAAGGCGCGATCATCCGGCACGGACCGCACCATTCCGCCCAAAAATCAACCAAAACAGGCTTGTCCGAACCTAGAACATCCGTTTCAAAATTTGTATCCGTAACTGCTTTTGCAAATTCTCCCATTATTTTATCTCCTTAAATATTTATTATTCCGCGAGAAATTTTTATTCCTAAATTCTCGCAACCCTTTTCTTATCTTAGCTTGCCGATGTTTATTTTTCCAACCTTTCCAAATTTTACTCCTCTGGCACAATGGGTGCAGCGCATAGGCTGCTGTTTCATATTTGAAACAAATTCATACACGAGGAGTTAAATTTTATGACTGACAAACAAACACAAGCTGTTGCCAACGAAAGCAACACTATCAAAGACCCTGACAATTGGACGACCGGCGACGAGCCGATGACCGGCGCGCAGCGTTCTTACCTGACGACTCTGAGCGAGGAAGCCAAAGAAGATTTCGACGAAAACCTGACGAAAGCCGAGGCTTCCAAACGCATCGAAGAGCTACAGGAAAAAACCGGGCGCGGCGTAAATTAATGGATAATGAATAGTGGATAGTGGATAATGAAGAACACAAAATTTTCACTCTTTATTATCCATTTTCCATTATCCGTTTTCCATTATTTCAGGTTTGCCTGCAAATTAATTTCCGTTCCGGCAAGCGCCTTTGATACCGGGCAATTTTCCTTTGCGGCGCGGGCAATTTCCTGAAATTTTTCCTCGTCAATTTCCGGGATTTCCGCTTCAGTCGTCAAATCAATCCGCGTAATCGAAAAACCGCCTTCGACTTTATCGAATCTGACCGCCGCTTTTGTTTGTATGCTCTTCGGCTCAAATCCCGCTTTTCCCAAAGCGGCTGAAAAAGCCATCGAAAAACATCCCGCGTGCGCCGCGCCGATTAGTTCTTCCGGGTTTGTTCCCGTTCCCTCTTCCATTCTCGACTTGAAAGAATACGCGCCTTCAAACGCGCCGCTGCCCAGTCGCATACTTCCATTTCCGTCCATTATCGAGCCGTTCCATTCGGCTTCCGCATTTCTTACTGGCATAATTCTCCTTTTTTATTATTTTTTCAACAACTTAAATGCCTGCGTCCATTGATTATGTTTGAAGGCGTAATTGATATACATCGAAGCATATGCTTCGAGAAAAAACGCCTGTTCAATGCCGCCCAAATCTTCAACTTCCCAGCCGAACTCTTCCGCTAATCTTTTAGTTTCAGCTTTCGCGTTTTCATC
>DATHTS010000397.1:0-2690 GCA_035462935.1 Pyrinomonadaceae bacterium | reverse complement strand
CAAATAACATCAGCCAAGTTTTAATTAGTTTTCTTTCCCTTCAACTCTCTGCCGCTTGGAATAATAACCGTTACGCCGACGATTTTCCCGCTTGCGTCGCGTTCAAATGTAACCCTAACGCTTGCGGTTTGCGCGGTAAATTTATCTTTTGCGGAAGCCTCCGGCGCAAGTTCGATGCGTTCGCCGCCCGCGAGAGCGATCAGCTTTTCGCCTTCCTGAGTGAATGAAATCGCGCCCATCGGCGTTTCAAATTGTCCGAGATACTCGGCAAATTTCCCGTTTGTAACAGGTTTTGCCTCTTCTCTCGCTTTCGGGGCGGGAAAAGCCGAACCCGGAACAGGCAAAGCCGAGTCATTGCCGATTAATTCCTGTTTGCCCGGATGAACCGGAAAAACGGGGCGTTTCGGCTGCACAACCGGATTTTTAACGATTTGCGCCATTGCGATTTCGACTGCTTTCAAAAGCTGCGTATCTTTGCCTGCCATAAAATCCTGCGGCGTGATTTCCACCTCGACATCCGGCGCGACGCCGACATTTTCGATTCCCCACGTTGTGCCGTCGGGATTATAAGCCGCGCGGTTCGGCAATTGAACACTGCCGTTATCAACAAGACGCGGCGTGAAAAAATACGGTCCGATGCCGCCGCCGTAAGTTCGCTTGCCGACGATTGTGCCGACCTTTCCTAATTTGAACATAAACGCGCCGGTTTCCGCCGCCGAGCCGTTCCATTCGTTGATCAGCATAACTTTGACGGGCGGCGCGGGATTAACAGGCGTGGCGATGTCGTCGCCGCCGCGGAAGTGATAATAATAAAGCGGCTTTCTCCGCATCCATTCAATCAGATAATCGGGCGTGATGCCGCCGCCGTTAAAACGCTGGTCAATGATGATTCCGGCTTTGTCGGCGTAGCCCGTCAAACCGCGAATCGCGTTCATAATCCCGTTCGGGTCGTAATTTTCGATAAAGATATAGCCCAATTTTCCGCCGGAAAGCTTTTCGACCATTTTCCGGTTGTTTTCCGCCCAGTTCGCCCGCCGCAGACGATTTTCGCCAGCCGCCGGATAAACCGTGAAACTGCGCGGATTCGCGCCGCTCGCGTCTGCGCTGACGACGATTTTTGTCGGTCTGCCGATTGTGTTATCAAACAAGCTGAATAAATTTTTGCCGATTTCGACAGGTTTGCCGTTTACTTCCAATAAATAATCGCCTTCGCGCACATCAACGCCCGGCTGATCGAGCGGCGCGTTAAAGGTGCCGTTCGCCGAAAAATAAGGAGTCGAGCGGTAGATTTTCTTTATGCGGACGCGACCATTTTCCACCGCGTAATCCGCGCCTAAAAGCCCGGTTCGATTTCCGCTTCCGCCCGCGGGCGCGGTATCGCCACCGCCGACTCCTAGATGGCTGACCGAAACCGAGCCGAGCATCTGCCGGATCAGCGCGTTTAAATCGCCGCGTCTGGTGATTGTCGGCAGATAAGCCGCGTATTCGCGCTTGAGCGCGGCGAGGTTTTGTCCGTGATAATTCGGGTCGTAAAACCAATCGCGCATTATCCGCATTGATTCGTGAAAAATCTGCCGCCATTCTTCCGCCGGGTTGATGCTGATTTCCATTTTCGACAAATCCAATTTGCCTTCGTCGGCTTTCGGCGCTTCTTCCGCGTCAACCAAAAACCAATCGCGTCCCTTGCCGTAAAGCAGTTTCGCGCCGTTCATTGTCAGATCAAAACCGCGAACGTCCTCGACGATTTTTTTCATCTCGCCCGCTTTCGACACATCAAAAAGATAAATCGCGGTAGATTGAAATTGCGAGCTGAAATCGCCCGGCGTTTTGCTCCATTCACCAACGGAGATAAACAGTTTCCCCGCTTTTCCGGTCGAAAGCCTCGAATAATCGCGCTGCGGCAAAGGCAGATTTATGAAACGCTTTTCGAGATTTTCAAAATCAATTTTCGTCTGCGGCGCGGCGTCGGAAACTTTCGCATCCGGGTTCGGCTGTCCGTTCGGCAAAAACGGCGACGGCGTGTCTTTCGCCAGAATAAGCGCGTGAACTCTTCTGACAACCAGGGGATTTGCCAGAACGCCATTTAAAACGCCCCAATCAAATTCGGTCGTTCCGGCATTCGGGCTGGAAATGAAATAAAGATATTTTCCGTTCGCGTCAAAAACCGGCGACTGCGCGTGTGTAATGCCGTCGGGAATTTGTATGGATTTTTTCTGCGCCGAATCATAAACGAAAACCGCGCCAGCTCGATTTTTCAAACGCTTGGCGTAAGTCAAAAAGCGCGAATCCGGCGAGAAATTCGCCGACCATTCGCTTTGCGCCGAGTAAACGGACGTATCAACTTTCGCCGCCGTTCCGCTCACCGCGTCCGCCATCCACAAAGCCAAATTTCTCCCGGTAAAGGCGAGCTTTTTCGAATCGGGCGACCAGATTAAATTCCAGTAGAAAGAAGGCTGCCGTTCAACCGCGATTTTCCTGACCGAATCATTTTCCAGAGAGCGAATGTGAAGCGCGTATTCGCCCGATTCGTCTGAGAAATACGCCACCGATTTATTGTCGGGCGAAACGGTCGGGTAGCGTTCCGCCGCGCCGGAAGTGTTGGTCAGATTTTTATAATCGCCTTTGTCTCGATCAAAAATTAAAACATCGCCCCGCGCCCCTAAAGCTATTCTCTCACCATCAGCGGACGG
>DATHTS010000396.1:0-7061 GCA_035462935.1 Pyrinomonadaceae bacterium | reverse complement strand
CCAGCCGAACGCCTGCCCCGTCTGCGGACCGCATCTGGAATTTTGGGATGCAGAAGGCGAAGTTTTATCAAATCGCAATTCGGCGTTGAAAAGCGCGGCGGAAGCAGTCAAAGACGGGAAGATTGTCGCGGTTAAAGGCTTGGGCGGATTTCATTTGATGACAGACGCGCGAAATGGCGAAGCTGTCGGGATTCTTCGGCAGAGAAAGCATCGTGAAGAAAAACCTTTCGCTCTGATGTTTCCATCGCTTGAGGCAATCGAAGAAATTTGTGAAGTTTCAGAGGTTGAAACAAGGCTTCTCGTCTCGCCGGAATCGCCGATTGTTTTGCTGAAAAGGAAAAAACTGCAAACAACGATTTCCGCATCGGTTGCGCCCGGAAATCCTTATCTCGGCGCGATGCTTCCGTACACGCCGCTGCATCATTTGTTGATGAAGGAATTGAATTTCCCGGTTGTGGCGACGAGCGGCAATCTTTCCGACGAACCGATTTGCATTGACGAAAATGAGGCGATTGAAAGATTAAAAGGGATTGCCGATTTATTTTTGGTTCACAATCGCCCGATTGCGCGGCACGTTGACGATTCGATTGCGCGCGAGATGTCCGGGCGCGAGATGATTTTGCGCCGAGCGCGCGGATTTGCGCCTTTGCCGGTTTTGCTCAAAGAAGAAATGTTGCCGACTTTGGCGGTCGGAGCGCATTTGAAAAATTCGGTTGCGACTTCTATCGGAAAACAAACATTTATCAGCCAGCACATCGGCGATTTGGAAACCGTGCAATCTTTTCGCGCTTTTGAAAATGTGATTGAAAGCTTTGAAAAACTTTATGAAATCAAGCTCGAAACGATTGCCTGCGACGCGCATCCCGATTATCTTTCGACGCATTTCGCCCGCGATTCCGCCTTGCCGCTCGTTTCCGTTCAGCATCATTACGCGCACGTTTTGTCGTGTATGGCTGAGAACGAATTAACCGCGCCCGTTCTCGGCGTCGCCTGGGACGGAACCGGCTACGGGCTGGACGGAACGATCTGGGGCGGCGAATTTTTGCGCGTTACCGAAACAGATTTCGAGCGGGCGGCGCATTTCCGAACATTTCGGCTTCCGGGCGGCGACAAAGCGGTAAAAGAGCCGCGCCGCGTCGCACTCGGAATTTTGTATGAAATTTTCGGCGACGCAGTTTTTGAAATGAATGACCTCGCGCCGGTTCGAGCTTTTACGAATTCCGAGATTTCCGTAATGCGAAAAATGCTCGAAAGCAAATTGAACGCGCCCGTCACATCCAGCGCCGGAAGATTGTTTGACGGGGCGGCTTCAATTATCGGATTGCGCCAGAAAATACGCTTTGAAGGACAGGCGGCGATGGAATTGGAGTTTTTGATTGGCGATTTGGAAACGAATGAAAGCTACGATTTTGAGATTAAGAATTCTGATTCGGGCGCAGGCATTGTTGATTGGGAATTGATGATTATGGAAATTATTGCCGACCGGAAAGCGAATGTGCCGCAAGGGAAAATCGCGGCAAAATTTCATAACACTTTGGTTGAAATGATTGTCGCAGTGGCGCGTTTAACGAGCGAAAAAAGCGTCGCGCTTTCGGGCGGCTGTTTTCAAAATAAATATCTGCTCGAACGCGCCGTTCGCCGCTTGCGCGAAGAAAAATTTAAAGTCTATTGGCATCAGCGCGTCCCGACCAACGACGGTGGCATTGCGCTCGGACAAATCTTGGCGGCATTGAGAAATGCGGAAGCCCGCACGCAGTAAGGGCGAAAACACACTTACCTCGTGCGTGTTTCTGCATTTGTTTTAAGAGGAATAAAAATTATGTGTCTGGCAGTTCCCGGAAAAATTATCAGTATTGAAGGCGACGACGCGGTTTTCCGCCGCGGGCGCGTCAATTTCGGCGGCATCGTCAAAGATGTCAGTCTAGCTTACGTGCCGGAAGCTAAACCTGGCGATTATGTAGTCGTTCACGTCGGTTTTGCTCTGAGCATTGTTGACGAAGAGGAGGCGCGGAAGGTTTTTGAATATCTGCGCGAGATGGGCGAATTGGAAGAATTAACCGAAGGAGCGATATGAAATTTATTGACGAATACAGAGACGCGGGAGCCGCCGAGCGGTTTCGGCAGATGATCCACAACATCACCACCAAAGAGTGGACGCTGATGGAAGTTTGCGGCGGGCAGACGCACGCGATTGTCAAATTCGGGATTGACGAGCTTTTGCCGGAAAAAATCACGCTCGTTCACGGTCCCGGCTGTCCGGTTTGCGTGACCCCGCTGGAATTGATTGATAAAGCGATTCAAATCGCGTCGAAGCCGAACGTCATTTTCTGTTCATTCGGCGATATGCTCCGGGTTCCCGGCTCGGAAAAAGATTTGCTGATGGTCAAGGCGGCGGGCGGCGATGTGCGAATCGTTTATTCGCCGCTCGATGCGGTAAAAATCGCCCGCGATAATCCCGAAAAGCAAGTCGTCTTTTTCGCCGTCGGCTTTGAAACCACCGCGCCCGCCAACGCGATGGCGGTTCATCAGGCGCGGGCATTCGGAGTGAAAAACTTTTCGATTCTCGTTTCGCACGTTCTCGTGCCGCCCGCGATTGAAGCCGTTCTCTCCTCGCCCGAATGCCGGGTTCAGGCTTTTCTCGCCGCCGGTCACGTCTGCACCGTGATGGGTTACACGGAATACGAGCCGTTGGCGAAAAAATATCGTGTTCCGATTGTCGTCACCGGTTTTGAGCCGCTCGATATTTTGCAGGGCGTCTTCTTATGCGTCAAGCAGTTGGAAGAAGGGCGTTTTGAAGTCGAAAATCAATATGCCCGGTCGGTTCGCAAAGAAGGGAATCTCCCGGCGCAAAATCTCGTCCGCGAAGTTTTTTGCATCGTCCCGCGTAAATGGCGCGGCGTCGGCGAAATTCCCGAAAGCGGTTTAGGTTTGACTGAAGAATACGCCGAATTTGACGCGGAAAGTCGTTTTGAAGTTTCCGGTTACACGGCGGAAGAACCGGCGGAATGCATCAGCGGTCTGGTTTTGCAGGGCATCAAAAAGCCAAACGAATGTCCCGCTTTCGGAACGCGCTGCACGCCCGAACATCCGTTCGGCGCGACGATGGTTTCCAACGAAGGCGCTTGCGCCGCTTATTACCGTTATCGGCGTCATTTGGCGAAAGAAAAAGCGGCATAAAAGTTTTGAGTCCCGCGTTTACGCGGCTAATTTGTTAAATAAAATCCGCGTAAACGCGGGACTCAAAACGCTTGCAAAATTATTTCGGAGTTTAAATTATGAAAGCACAGGAAAGTTTCAGCCCGGTTTGCCCGATCCCGATTGCGGAATACCCGCAGATTTTGCTGGCGCACGGCGGCGGCGGAAAATTGATGCATCAGCTCATCGAAAAAATGTTTGTTCCCGCCTTTAAAAATTCGCTGCTCGGCGCGAGGCACGACGGCGCGGTTTTTCAGACGGGAAACGCGCGGCTCGCCTTTACGACCGATTCTTACGTTGTCCATCCGCTCTTTTTTCCCGGCGGCGACATCGGTAAGCTCGCGGTTTACGGCACGGTCAACGATTTGGCGATGTGCGGCGCTCGCCCGCTTTATCTGAGTTCGGGATTTATTCTCGAAGAAGGCTTGGAGACGGAAAAGCTCTGGCGAATCGTCCAATCCATGAAGCAGGCTGCCGACCTTGCCGGAGTCGAACTCGTGACGGGCGATACAAAGGTGGTTGACCGCGGCAAAGGCGACGAGATTTTTATCAACACGGCTGGCGTCGGCATTATCGAACACGAATTGATAATTTCGCCGAGAGAAGTTCAGCCGGGCGATGCGATCCTGCTTTCGGGTGATTTGGGCAGGCACGGCATTGCGATTATGGCAGCGCGGGAAGGCTTGGAATTTGAATCGGAAATCGAAAGCGACTGCGCGCCGCTCGCTTCGGTAATTTTGAAAATGATTTATGAAGGCATCGAAGTTCACTGCCTGCGCGATCTGACGCGCGGCGGTTTGGCAAGCGCGCTCGTTGAAATTGCCGAAGCTTCAGGATGGCAAATCAATATCGAAGAAAACCAAATCGAAGTGCGTGAAGACGTGCGCGGCGCGTGCGAGATTTTAGGCTTCGATCCGCTTTATTTGGCAAACGAAGGTCGTTTCATCGCCTTCGTTCCGCAGGCGCACACCGAACACGCGCTTGAAATTATGAAACTGCATCCCTTTGATTCAACGCCCGCGCAGATCGGCACGGTTTCCGCCGACATGACTGGCGGCGTTATTCTGAAAAGCCGCATTGGCGCAAACCGCATCGTTGATATGTTCACCGGCGAGCAACTGCCGCGAATTTGTTGAGATATTGAAAGGATGAGGGGTGAAAAAATAGCTTTCCGCTTATTTTTTCACCCCTTATCTCTAAAAAGCCTCATTACTTTGCCGCCGTCGGCGAAGGCATAACGCTTAGTTCAGGATTGTAGCGAACCACATATCGTTCCAAACTGGTTACCGTTCCGGCAGGCAGTTTTTGCTGCAATTTCCTCGCTCCCTCTTGACCGAGAACGCGGATAGGAGGCGCGCCTTTGTCCAATTCGGTAAAGTTTTCTTGTAAGACTAGCGTGATATATTCGTTGGCGTCACCTCCGAAAACCACTTGACTGACCAGATAACCCGGCACGCCGGATTTTTTTACCACCGGCATCCATTCGTTTTTGATAAAGTTTTCAAACTCGTTTTCGCGCCCCTGCGCCACGCGAACGTGAGAAACCACCGCCATTTTCGGCTGCCATTTCGTATCGGGCGTAAAGCTCAGATCGGGTCGCGCCCGGATAACATACGATTTCACACCGGTTACCATTTTGCCGGCTTTGGCGAAGAACGCTCCCGCGCCTTGCTTGCCGAGTCCTTTTTCCAACGGGCTGGGTCCGTCCATATCAGCAAACTTCCCGATTGGTTGGACAAAAACATATTCGAAGGCATTGCCGAAAGCCATCTGCCAAACGTCGCTTACCGTGCCGCCGCCCTTTGTAAAACCGGGCTTGTATTCGTTTTTAATCAGATTCTCAAACTCCATCGCCATATCCGGTTTGACCGTGACGACCGTAACATCCATAAACTGAGGCGGCATCGCTTCCGTCTTTTGCGCCGAAACGCTGATCGAAAAAAACACGCCGAGAAACAGTAAAACTCCGATAGAAAAAGCAATTTTGATCGCTTTCGATTTTACATTTTTCATCTTTTTTCCTCCTAAATTGAATAGAAATCGGACAAGAACGCAAACGGCACAATCCTGTCCGGTAAACGCCAAAATTTTAACAGTCCAAGGGAAACGCTTGCATTCTATTCCTATTCATTTTCAAAGTCAACATTCTCTGGCAAGCGGGGGCAAGCCGCCCTTCCCGACCTGAAATTTGTTTTGCCTTAAACAGTTAATTGCCAAATAAACGGGCGGATAAACGGGAAAAAGACCAGCCGGATAAATTTGCAAGTCAGGAAGGGCGGCTCTGCCACCGCTGATTTTGAAATTGAATAAACCCTACGGCTATTGCAAAGTCGGAATCTGCGCGAAATTCATTTCTTTGCGGGCAAAATCTATCAGCTATCATCTATCAGTTATCAGTTATTCCAAAGGTAAAATTAAAACTTTTCGGAATAGTTGTTAGATGACAGTTGATAACTGATAGATTTGTCTTTTCTATTTCTGACTTTGCAAGAACCCTAGAATAAACCCTGTCTAAAACGCATATTCTTAACGGATTGACTTTAAAGTGCTAATATATTGTTTCGTTAAAAATTTCAGGTTTTAGCTTTTATTCAGATTCAGAATGACTAACAAGATACTCGCGCGCAATAATGTGAAGGTAAGCGGTCAAGGCGCGCAGCCGATGATATTTGCTCACGGTTTCGGCTGTGACCAGAATATGTGGCGGTTTGTTGCACCCGCTTTTGAGGAAGATTACAAAATCGTTTTGTTCGATTACGTCGGGGCGGGAAAATCCGATCTCGGTGCTTATAAACCCGAGCGCTATGGAAATTTGCAAGGCTACGCGCGGGATGTTATTGAAATTTGCGACGCGCTCGATTTAAAGGATGTAATTTTTGTCGGGCATTCGGTCAGCAGTATGGTCGGCGCGCTGGCTTCTATCGAAAGACCGGAGCTTTTCAAAGCCCTGATTCAGGTCGTTCCGTCGCCGTGTTATATCAATTGCCCGCCGGATTACATCGGCGGTTTTGAACGCGCCGACATCGAGGGCTTGCTCGATATGATGGACAAAAATTATATCGGCTGGGCGAGCTTTCTCGCGCCGGTGATTATGAAAAATGAAGACCAGCCGGAACTCGGGGCGGAGCTTGAACAGAGCTTTTGTTCGACCGACCCGCGCATTGCCCGCCGGTTTGCGGAAGCGACGTTTTATTCGGATAACCGCGCCGATCTGCCGAAGGTGAAAACGCCTTCGCTGATTATTCAGGTAACGGACGACGCCATCGCGCCGGTTTCGGTCGGCGAATTTATCCATCAGAATATGCCGAACAGCACTCTGAGTTTAATGGATGCGACGGGGCATTGCCCGCATATAAGCCATCCGCGGCAGACGATTGAGATTATCAAAGAGTATTTAGACGGCTTTTAGATTTTAGTTCCGTATGGACGAATTATTAAACAACGCGCCATGCGGTTTTTTGGCGTTTTCCGACGACGGCAAAATAGTTGAGGTGAATGCGACGCTGCTTGAATTACTCGGCTATGAGCGGGAAGATTTACTGAAACTTCACATCGAAAAAATCTTCTCGGTCGCCGGGCGCATTTTTTATCAAACACACTTTTTTCCTCTTCTGAAGCTGAAAGGCAAAGTCGGAGAAATCTATCTGGATTTACGCTCAAAAACGGGTGAAAGTATTCCGGTTCTGGTCAACGCCGCAAGGCGCGAGCGTGACGGCACGATTTTTAATGATTGTATTTTCGTAGCTATCCGCGACCGCAACCGATATGAAGACGAGATTTTGCGGGCGAAAAAAGAGGCGGAAGCCGCCGTGCGCGCCAAGGATGAATTTCTCTCGGTCGTATCGCACGAGCTTCGCACGCCGCTC
>DATHTS010000395.1:0-2291 GCA_035462935.1 Pyrinomonadaceae bacterium | reverse complement strand
AAAACCCGCGCGACAAACTAGTCAAAGCCTTAAACAAACTGAGTCAGAACAAAGAGCTGGACATAGCTGAAGAACTTTTCGGCAGTTCAAAGGCTTAACTTGTCTAAAACTCATTCCTTAACTTTTTACTGAGGCATTACTTGAAATAACATTTTTCTTTCAATCGGTAAATCGCGGCAAAACTCATTATATTCAATATATTGAGCCGATGTTTGAAGTTGTTTCGCAGTCTGCCGTTAACTTAAACCGCTTTCCAACTTTACAAAAAGTTATTGAGAGACAAATCAATTCCTAAATGCTGTTTCTAAAGTTTATAAATGGTGGGTAAAATACTTTGGCGGAATTCGGATTCGAAAGGGTAAAATTTTATAAATTCCTGTAAAAAAAATATTTACCTTGACAACCTTCGTTGCAGATTGTAAAAAGTAAAAGAATTAATTTGGTTTAATTTCGTTTAAATCAAAGATAGGCAGGGGCTCAAACGGCGTTATTCAAAAGATTGCTGCCGGAATTAGCGGGTGCCTGTAGATTGTTAAAAAATAGTTGAAATAAATAGGAGGATTTATGGCTGAAAAGAAAACACCAAAAAAAGGCGGAAACACGGGCTTTATGGCGCCGATGCAGCCGGACGAGGCTCTGGCGGCAATAGTTGGCAAAGACCCGCTGCCGCGCACCGAGGTCACTAAAAAAGTCTGGGAGTACATCAAAAAGAACGACTTACAGGACGAGAACAACAGGCGAATGATCAATGCTGATGACAACATGAAGAAGGTTTTTGACGGCAAGGATCAGGTAAGTATGTTTGAGATGACCAAGCTGATCAACGGGCACTTAAAGAAAGGTTAACTCGAAACAATTTATGCAATTCCACGGTCAAATGTAATTTACGCTTTTTAGAATTGCGCTTGACCGTGTTTTTTTTTTATCGCACCACTCCAAAAAGCACATCAACCGGAGCGGAGCGCGAGTTTTTTATGTATGCAGCCGCATAACATTTTAGTTTATTCGAGGCGGTAAAAATTTCTAAACGGTATTTCCTGCTGGTTTTTGATTTCATCGTCTAAATTAGTTAGATTTTCCCAAAACCATATTTTCTGTAAATAATCGAATTACTTTCCCTTCAATCGGTCAATCGCGGCAAAACTCATTACATTCAATATATCGAGCCGATGTTTGAAGTTATTTTTCGCGCAACAAATAATCTTGACAAATTTCCAATTTTGCGAAGAATTGTAGGAAAACAAATTTCTCAAAATTAATGTTGGTGTTGTTATGAAATCTAAATTTTTCGGCTATATTTTCTCAATTTCGGCTCTTTCTATTTTCGCCTTCAATTTTTTATTTTCGGGAACGAAAGTTCAAAGCCAAAAAGTTGAAACTCAAAATGGTAATGAAAAACCGATTTTGATAAAGCCTTCGACAATTTTGGAAGATTTGGACAAATACAAAAAATCTAATCCACAGATTTATCCACTTGCAGGTTGAAAAAAAATTGCTTGTCGAAGCAAGCAATTTTTAATTGGGCGTGTTTAAGGCGAATACGCAACAAATTTAGTCAAATTCACGGCTTTTTGCCGTTTATTCAAAGCGCGTAGAGTTGGCGGTGGCGCAGCCGGTTGTAACCAAGGTGCCGTCGGGACTAAAAATTTCAATCGTGGCGTTGGTGGTGAAACTGTCATCGGTTCGATTTAAAGTATGCTGCATTCTTACTTTTACCGTTCCGGCAAAAGTGCCGTCAGCGTTAAAGCTAAAGTATTGAAAGGCGGCAGAGTAACGCTGTCCTGACTGATGACTCCAGACTCCGTGACCGGAACTGCGTCTGGAGTCGGCGGAGGAATCTTGCATCGTGCCGCCGAACATATAAGTTTGCATCGCGGGAAAGGTAAAGAGTTCCGCGCCCGTTTCACAATTACGAATTGTGACCAGCGAGTTCCACGAACCTTCCAAGCCCCTCTTGTCATTGCTTTGCCCAAACGAATTTCCGCGTGTTTGCGTGCTGCTCTCTCCATAGCTTTTGTCTTTTGCAGACACGGAAAGCTGCGCGAAAGTCGCCAGCATCAAAATTGCTAACCCCGCTGTGCCGATTGTTTTCAAGAATGTTTTTTTCATTTTTTTCTCTCCAGTTTTTTAGAATTTCAACCGAAACATTTTGTTTCATGCCGATGAGTGTCATAATTGCAAGAAAGAGTTCTGAAAGTAGTTAGAATTCGGCTGAAAATTTGTGAGAGTTGTGAGAATTGTGATGAACCTGTCTCAAGCGAATACTTACGAATTCGATAATTTTTCCGTTG
>DATHTS010000394.1:0-2868 GCA_035462935.1 Pyrinomonadaceae bacterium | reverse complement strand
GTAAATTCGTCGCCGCCGAGCCGCGCGATGACATCGTCGGCGCGAAGCAGGGATTCGAGCCGCCGCGCAATCATTTTCAGAAGGCTGTCGCCTTCCATATGTCCGAGCGAATCGTTTATTAATTTGAAGCCGTCAAAATCCAAAAACAATACGGCGAACGTCTTTTTCCGTCGCGGCGAGCGTCCCATCGCCCGGCGCAGATGTTCGAGGAAAAGAGCGCGATTCGGCAAACCGGTCAGCGCGTCGTGCAGAGCGTTGTGAATCAACTGCTCTTCGGCGCGTTTGCGTTCGGTGATGTCGGTATGAACGCTCATCGAACCGATTACTTCGCCGGCAGCGTCGAGAATAGGAACGGCGCCGATTAAAGACCAAATCATTCTGCCTTGCGCGGTTCGCAGTTGTATCTCGTAATCTTCCGAAACTCCTTGTCGTCGGCGTTGGTTTGCCTTTTCGACAATCTTTCGTCCTTCTTCATCAAGCAATAACATGGAAGCATTCTGACCGATCAATTCCGCTTCCTCGTAACCGGTCATCTGGCAAAATCGTTTATTAACGAAAATTATGCGGTCATCCTGATCGAGATGAACCAATCCCTCGCTCATATTTTCAATCAGGGTGCGGAATTTGTATTCGCTTTCCCGCAATGCCGTATCCGCCTTGATGCGGGAAGTTACGTCGCGGTTGATACTCAAAACCGCCGGTTTGCCTTCAAATTCGATGAGCGAGGAATTTATCAGGATAGTGATCGGCGTTCCGTCTTTTTTATACTGGACGCTTTCAAACGATTCCATCGCTTCGTGATTCAGCAGTCTATTTATATGTTCTTTGCCCCGCTTGACGTTTTCCGAAATATCCCGCAAACTGCGCCCGATAAATTCTTCACGCGAATAACCGTACATTTTGCACGCATAATCATTGACGTTCAGCACCATCTCGCTTTCAGGCTCGAAAATGATAATGGCGTCGTTGGCAAGCTCGAAAAGATTGCGATATTCTTCGGATTTTCTCAACGCTTCTTCGGCGCGTTTCCGTTCGGTAATATCGCGCACGACGGCGGTAAATACTCTCTCGCCGTCGGAACTATATTCGCCAAACGTGATTTCGATTAAAAATTCGTGCCCGTTTTTATGCCGCGCCGCAACTTCGACCGCTTGCGCCGCAACATTTCGCTTTCCGGCTTTTAAATAACGTTTCATCCTTACGCTGTATGCCCGGTGAATTCTTTCGGGCATCAGCTTGATGACTTTCTCGCCGATTAGTTCTTCCGCCTCGTAACCGAAAATCTTCTCGGCAGATTGATTGACAAACAAAATCGTGCCGGCTTCGTCAATCGTAATAATGGCGTCCGAAGCCGAATTCGTAACGATGCGGTAACGCGCTTCGCTCGCATCGAGCTTTGCCGTATGCTCGGCAATCTGCCGCATCTCTTTCTGCCCGCGCAGACAAGACAAAGTCAGGAAAATATCTTCAAAGATGACCCATCCCGCATGTTCCAGCCAGCGCCATTTTTCCGGCGATAAAACGCCGAAAACCGACTGTGGATAGAACATCCCGCGAAACATATGGTCGAGCGCGACCACGACGGTAGCGGGAATAAGCACACGCCAATCGCGGTAAAACGAAAGAAAAGCCAGAGAACCGAAAACGTGAAAATGCGTCTCAATGCGCCCGCCCGTCAGATGAATCAAAAGGCTCGACATCAGCATCTGCCCGACGGCAATCGTATAGCGCGTCAAAGCGCGTCCGGGATACAAAACCGCCAGCATAATCGGGAAAAAGCTGATTAAGCCGCCCAAGAAAACCGCCGCCCAAACGTGAAGATGAACATCGCTGGTTTGCCCGATCCACGTTCGCGGCGAAATAATCAAAGCCGCCGCGATTCCCGCCGCCCATTGAATTGCCATCAAAACGGCAAACATCCGGTCGGTCTGCCGGTAAATCTGCTCTTTGTGGTCGGCGTAAATTTGTTCCGCCTGCCGTTTTACAATCGTCTTTGATTTATTAGTTCTATATGGCATTTCACTATTGTGCATTTTGCATTAATTCTTTCGGATAATCTTCGTTTTGCAGAGAACAGCCGAAAACAAAAGTTTCCGCCGTTTTATCTGCCTCTTTCGTAACAATTTCAAAAATGGCGTTCCGTCCCGCATTATCGCCTTCGTGCCCGCGCGAAGCCGTTATGCCGCCGTTAAACCGCAAATTTCCTTCGCGGTCGTAAAGCAAAGCCAAACCCGATGTTCTCGCGTTAAAAATATCGGTCTCGCGCTCATTTTCGTCAATCAAAACCCGCGCGTTCGGGATTGCTTCAGCGCTCTCGCGCAAATCCGTTTCCGTCCATCCTCCGCTTTCGTCTCTCGGTTTGTTAAAAACTACAAACACCTGCAATTTATCGTCAACTTCCGTCATCAAACGCGACAACTCGCGCAAACTCGCCCGCGTGCAAGGGCATTTCGGATGAGCAAAAAATACGAGCGTCAATCGCCCGGCGTCACGCTCAATGCGGCTTTCCGGCGGAAAAACCGACGGATAAGAATTATTTTTTTCGGCAGGCGTGTTTTCATACCGCGCCAGATAAATAACTCCTCCGATAGCGGCGAAAAGCCAGAATACAGCGCACAGAGAAAGAAAAAATCTCATAGAAAAACGATTTTGAGTTGGCTCAAAAACTGAAGAAAATTTAGATTGAACTATGAGGAAGAAATCAGATAATAAATGAAGTTTGGCAAGGTTTGGGAAAAGTCTGCCGAAAGCTATTCTACATAAAACCGCAGAAACAGGCAAGTTTTTTACTTGGTTAATTTAATTCTCATTTTATATCAGCAATAACGGCGGTAAGAATTTTCACCAAATTGAAGCTGTTTTGCTCTC
>DATHTS010000393.1:0-7014 GCA_035462935.1 Pyrinomonadaceae bacterium | reverse complement strand
CCATCAAATATTTCATTGCTCATTACAATCTACAATGTCAGAAATTGTTTGAGCATTACTTTTAGTTCACTACCGCTTTTACTTTTAGTTCACTCCCACTTAAACAAATTACTAAAAAGGAAACGGCTTTCCTTTTCCGCGTTGTTTTCGTTCGCGGCGGTTTTCTTTCCAATCTTCTTTGCTGTTTTTACCGTGGTTTCCTTTATCTTCCTCATATCGCACCCGCTCGTTTCGACGACCTGTAAAAATTACTTCAATATCAGGAACATCCTCGGAAACGGCTATGCGCGGTCGTGTTTGATTTTGTGATTCGTTCCGGCGCGGCTGCCCAACGACGATAATCGGGCGCGTGGTTTCCTTTTCGAGGGGCGAGGGCTTAGGCTTTTCTATTTTCTCTGTTCTGGCAACCGGCTCATCTCTAATTTCTGCTTTCTCAACAATTTCTTCGGCTGAAACCGAATTTGTTTTTGCCTGCTCGACATTTTCTAAAACATCGGAATCCGAAGCTCCCGGCGGCAAATTTAAAACTCTCGGCGGCGGCGCGAGATTCTCGTTAGGCTTAATAATCGGCTGGGCATTCACTGATTGATTTGATTCGTTTGCCGAATTATTGATAAAAAATCCGACCGTCAATCCAATGCAAACCAACAACGCTGCCAAAGTTGCCAGCGGAAGCCACGATTTATTTTCACGGAATTTCTTTAAATGTGTCCCAATTCCAATCATTTATTCACCAATCTTGTCTAAAGCAATTTTGATGCCTTTGCCGGTTAGTAAATTTTTATTGGGAATCAGAGCAGAAAGCTCTTTCGTTTCTTAAACTTAAATCTTTTACGGCAAATTGATTGTTCCGGCTTTTCGGCTGTTTACAATTTTCATTTGCCGTCTTGTTATAATTTTATCGGAGGAAAATATGCCATACAACAAACTAAACATAAGCGGCGCAAACGCCGACGTTCTTTCTTGGGTAAATCACGCCCTTTCGACAGACGAGCATAATATGCTCCGCAACGTCTCGCGTCTGCCGTGTCTTTACAAGCACGTCGCGCTGATGCCCGACGCGCATCTCGGAATCGGCTCGATGGTCGGCTCGGTCATCGCAACAAAAGATGCGGTGATCCCGGCAACAGTCGGAGTTGACATCGGATGTTTTACGGGCGATACGCTCGTGCCGACGCTTGACGGTAAATCTTATTCGCTTCGTGAGTTGGCGGAAAAAGGCGAAGAAATCGTCGTTTATGCCTGCACCGAAAGCGGAAAGGTTGTTGCGGCAAAAGCCACCGCGAAGAAAACTCGCGCAAATGCCGAGTTAGTTAAAGTTATGCTTGATAACGGCGAAGAAATTCGCTGCACGCCGGATCATAAATTTATGCTTCGAGACGGAAGTTTCGTGGAAGCAAAGGATTTGGAGGCTGGGACTTCTTTGATGCCGTTTTATCGTGCAGAAAGTGGAAGCGGCTTTGTAGAGGTCAAGCAAAATTATGCAACAGCTCACAACCACAAAGTTGTTTCCGTAGAAAAAATCGCAGAACGCGAAGACGTTTATTGTTTGACCGTTCCCGAATATCACAATTTCGCTTTGGAAGCCGGTGTTTTTGTTCATAACTGCGGAATGGCTGCAATCAAAACGCCTTTCAAAAGCGGGATTCTGGACGGAAAGCTGAAAGAATTGCGCCATCAAATCGAGCGAACAATTCCCGTCGGTTTCAACGACCACAACAACCCGGTTGACGAAGCCTTTGAATGGGAAGCCTGGAGCGAGTTCGGCGAATTGCACAAAGGCGTGCAAGACCGTAAGCAAAAGGCGATGAAACAGCTCGGAACGCTCGGGGGAGGAAATCATTTTTGCGAAGTTTGTCTCGATACGGAAGACAATGTTTGGCTGATGCTGCATTCGGGTTCGCGCAATATCGGCAATGAAATCGCTTCGCGTCATATCAACACGGCGAAGTCTTTGCATAAATTGAATGAGCTTCCCGATCCGAATCTTGCTTACTTTATTCAAGGAACTGAAGAGTTCCGCAATTACTGGCACGATTTGGAATGGGCGCAGGCTTATGCGATGAAAAACCGCGAGGTGATGATGAAGCGGCTTTTGTATCAATTTAACCGGATGTTCAATGACGGCGAGGATTTCACGCCGGAAATCACGGTTAATTGCCATCACAATTACGTCGCGCTCGAACATCACTACGGAGAAGACGTTTACGTCACGCGCAAAGGCGCGATCAACGCCGAGCAAGGTCGCTACGGAATCATTCCCGGCTCGATGGGCGCGAAATCGTTCATCATCAAAGGCTTGGGAAATCCGCAAAGCTACAATTCCTGCTCGCACGGCGCCGGTCGCAAGATGTCGCGCACGCAGGCGAAAAAACACTTCACGCAGGAAGACCTCGAACGCCAAACCGCCGGCGTCGAATGCCGAAAGGATCGCGGCGTGATTGACGAAATTCCGGGCGCATACAAGGACATTGACGAAGTTATGCGAAATCAAACCGACCTTGTCGAAATCGTGGCGGAATTGAAGCAAGTCGTTTGCGTGAAAGGGTAATATTCAGAGCCTTTTTATTTCTTTTAGTATAGGTAAATAATAAGGCTCTGAGAAATATCTCTAGTAATTATTTTTATTAGATTGAGGTGATTTTATGGACTTATTTGAAAAATCTTTTGAGAAAATTCTTAATGAAAATATAAATGCTAAAACAATACTAAAAAAGGTTGTTGATAAAAAGTATCAAGATATAGGAATTAAGATAGAGGAAAATAAACTTACGGAAATAATAGATATGCTAGTAGCTAAACAAGGCGAAACTTTAAATGTGCATATAGAAGATGAGTGTATCGTAGAATCGAAAATCAATCATGAAAATGCGGATGGAGAGATACTAAACATTGAAATAAATGATTCAGATATTGATGATGTTTTTAATAGGGTTTTATCAACCCTTCCAGAAATTTATAATAATTCCGTCGAAACTACTGCTAATGGTCTTCTAAAAAACATACGTCGCAAGTTACCCTTTATTCTAAAAAAAAATAAGAGCGAACGAGAAATTTTTGAAAAGGAACTTAAAAAGCTATGGAATAAACCAATTAAATTACTTGAATTCTTCATCTTCTTAGTTATTGATATTGGAGCAAATTTTAATAATCATTATGGCAAAATCGCATTAAAGAAAAATGATGTAGTATTTGAAGTTTTACTTAGACTTTTTGCACGCTCATGTCAAATTGCTTCCGAGATACTTGTGTTATTAAAAGCCGGTTTTCCTGATGGCGCACATGCTCGATGGAGAACCTTACATGAAATTGCAGTTGTCGCTATGTTTATTGACAAACATGGTGATGAAGTTGCCAAAAGGTATTTACTCCACGAATATGTTGAGGACTATAAAGGTGCGGTTCAACACCAACATTTTTGTGAAAGCACAAATAATATACCGCTGACGGATGAGGAGTTTGAAGAGATTGAAACAAATTATCAAAATGTTATTAATCGATTTGGTTCTGACTTTAGAGGGGATTATGGCTGGGCTTCAAGAATACTTAATAACAAAAAACCAAACTTCAGCGATATTGAAAAAGATGTCCAGCTAGATAAATGGCGACCAGATTATAAACTAGCAAGTCACAATGTCCATGCAAATTCTATGGGATTATCTTTCAAGTTAGGAAGATTGCCAGGAGATTCAAAATCTTTACTTATAGGTGCAAGCATGATTGGTATTGATGAAGCTGGACAAGGAACAGCCGTATCTTTATTAAAAGTAATTACTACTCTTTTATTCAGAAAAACTAATATGGATGTGCTAATTTCTTGTAGTATTTTGATGAAACTTGAAAATGAAATAAGTTCTGAATTTATTAAAGTGCGAAAAATGATTGAACAACATAAAGAAAGTATCACAATTTAGGATTACTACGTTGCAGACAACAGTTTGAATCCGATATGAGTCTCCAATTTTGAAAGAACGTTAATTCTCGAAATAAAAATGCGAAAATGTTAAATTTAGATTGGGGTACAGCTATGTCAAAGAAAAATGGAAAAAGGGTGGAAGAAAAAATTCCGACGGGCAAAGAATTGCTGGAAATGTTTCCCACGCCGGAGAAATTAACGCCGCAGGAAAAGCGTTTGAAAGAATCTTTTGAAAAGGCTATGGATGCTTTGGATAGGAGAATAAAAGAACATGGCTACCCACCCGATTTTCGACACTAGCTCGGTCATCAAATACCGCTCTCAGTTAAAACCTTATTTTAAGGTGGCTTATTTTCCATCGCTAGGTTCTGTTGACATAAGGCTTTTGGTCGGCGAAGCCGACTAATTTAATAGCGTCGGGTGCAAACCCGACGAACGGCAAAATCAGCAGACCGTCCCTGAAGGGGACGAATAAAACGCCGAATTATTCGTCCCCTTCAGGGACGGTGCGTGTATTCGTTCAACGGTCGGGATTCTCCCGACGCTATTAAATCGGTCGCTTTCAGCGACAAATACGCCTTAAAATTTCTTATGTCAACAGAACCTAGTGTTTTTTGAATTGGTTTCTACCTCAATAAATCAAGACGAATTGAAACTTTATTCCTCCCGGAGAAATGAGTTCAAAAAATCCGGCAGAATTTTATCGCCAACCGAAAACAACATCTGGGAAACCGCCAAGGCAATCCGCCGCTTGTATATCAACAAAATCGCTCCGCAAACAAAGCTTCTGACCTTGCGAACTGACGCGCTTATCGCCCGGCTTTCCATCAAACAAAAAGATTCTTTTATTGTTACTGATGACCTTGACGACTTTCTGATAATCAAACGCGAAATGAAAGATTTGCGGGTTATTTCGGCTGAGGAATTTTTCGCCTAACCTGCCAAAAAAATAAATTCTCGCAGACGGAAAAACTTGACCAGCCCGGTTCTTGGCTAGTCTCGTGAGCCGCGTCTGTCTGCCGGATGGAGCGGATTTGATGCAAACAATCAGCTCCAAAAAATCGCGCCGGTATTTGCCAAAAAATGGCGGCGCTCCAAATTTTTTCAAAATTAAGAAAAAATCTATATACAAACCGGATAATAATCGTCTAAAATGGTAGCAATTTATTTTGATGGCACAAAATTTGGCGGTTATATTCGATTTGTATATTCGCTCAAACAAAAATAATATTAAAATTTTATAGGAGGTGATTTCATTGATAACGGGTAGAGTTTTACTCTTAAACTTTTCTTACGAGCCGCTCGGCACAATCGGCGTGGCGCGGGCGGTTTGTATGTGGTTCACAGGTAAGCTGACGATTGAAGAATACGACGGGGATAATGTTCTGCATTCGCCTTCGACGGAAATTCGCGTTCCCTCGGTCGTGCGTTTGAGAACTTATGTTCATATCAAGCGCCGCCGTCAGGAAACGACGATGAAACGGGCGCGAATTTATATCCGCGACCGCTATCGCTGTCAGTATTGCGCCGAACACAAACACGCTAAGGATTTGACGCTCGACCACATTCTGCCGCGAGCGCAGGGCGGCGAATCAACTCCGCAAAACCTCGTTTCGGCTTGTGTCCGCTGCAATCAGCGCAAAGGAAACCGCACGCCCGAACAAGCCAGAATGCCGCTTCTCACGTCGCAAAAACTTCTGCGTCTCGGGCTTGACCACGTTTTGCTTTGCCACTATGCCGAATCGCGCCCGGAATGGAAGAAATATCTGTTTATGGACGATCTGGCGGATGAACAATTGAGAATCGCCGCTTAACTTTCAAAAAAATATTAACCGCAGATAAATACGGATGAACACAGATTTTGTTGGGATAAAATTATGTTTTATCTCATTCTTAATCTGCGTTTATCTGTGCGCGTCTGCGGTTAATTTTTCTTTGTTAATTTTTTAACGATTTCGGTTATTCGGTTTTCAAATTTCAGCCAAAGGAGCAAATATGAAACTGCTTTTTATTTACGGCGCTCCGGCGGTCGGGAAATTGACGGTATCAAATGAAATTGCGCGGCGCACTGATTTCAAAGTGTTTCACAATCATTTGAGCATTGACGCCATCAAACCGGTTTTTGAATTCGGCACGAAGCCGTTTTGGAAACTTGTCAATATAATTCGCCGCGAAACGATTGCCGAAGCCGCCAGAGAAAATGTCAATCTGATTTACACTTTTTGCTATGCGAAAGGCGAAGACGACAAACACATTGCTGAAGTTCTGGATTTGGTGGAAAACAACGGCGGCGAAGTCTGTTTTGTTTTATTGACCTGTGAGAGAAGCGAGTTGGAAAAGCGCGTTTTGGAGGAATCAAGGCGGAAATTTACAAAAGCGAATAATCTCCGAATTCTGAATGAAATTCTGGAAAGATACGATCTGTTTTCGCCCGTGCCTCAGCGCGAGAGCTTGCAGATTGACAACACAAATCTTTCAGCCGAAGCGGCGGCGCAAAAGATTATCCGGCATTTTCAAATTCGGAATTCCGACTTGCTTACGGAAAAGGAATAATTTACAATTTTTTTAGCAAAAAACAGAGCAGATCGGAAAAATCCGGTTTGCTCTGTTTTTTTATTGGAGGCTTTATGAAATACAAAAATGAAGATGAAATTTTATTAATCGTTGAATCTTTTGAAAACGGCACTATTTCCCGCGACGATTGGCGGCACGCCGAGCATTTAATCGTCGCCCTTTTCTATCTTTCGCATCACGATTTTGAAACGGCTTTGATCAAAATGCGCGACGGAATTTTCAATCTTTTGCGTGCTTTTGAAGTTGATTTGACCAAGGAAATGCCGTATCACGAAACTTTGACAGTCTTCTGGATGCGGACGGTTTTTGATTTTAAGAACTCGAAAAACGGCAGTTCATTTGTCGAGATTTGCAATGATTTGGTTAAGGAATTCGATAAAGATTACCCGCTAAAATTTTACAGCCGCGAATTTCTGTTTTCCGATGAAGCGAGAGCGAAGTTTGTTGAAGGGGATTTGTAAATTTTGAGAAAGAAAAGCATTTATCATCGATTTCATTCAAATTCCTCTCGCCTCAATAAAAAT
>DATHTS010000392.1:0-2180 GCA_035462935.1 Pyrinomonadaceae bacterium | reverse complement strand
GAAATGTTTTTGAACGAAACGCGCGAGGCGGAATTCACGGTTGGAGCGCAAACTTCCGCCGAATTTTTCTACGGCTTAACGCCGCCGCGCCGCGGGCGCTACGATTTCGGCAAAACCGCCGTGCGTTTTCTCTCCCAGCTTGGATTTGTTTGGTGTCAGACGAATTTGGGCGAGCCGCAATCGGTCAAAGTTTATCCGAATAAGCGTCGGGCGCGGGAAATGGAACTTAAAGCGCTCGGCGCGAGAAGCTATCTGGCAATCCAGCGAAAATCCGTCCGGCGCGGCGAAGGGCGCGAGTTCGAATCAATGCGCGATTACGTGCGCGGCGACGAGATGCGGCATATTTCGTGGACGGCGACGGCGCGGCGCTCAAAACTCATCACGCGCCAATACCAAATCGAGCGCGACCAAACGATCATCATCGCTCTCGACGCCGGACGCCTGATGACCGGGCGTATCGGCGACGAAACGAAATTCGACACGGCGATTCACGCCAGCCTCGCGCTGATGTCGGCGTCAATGCGCGGCGGCGATAACTGCGGGCTTATGGTTTTCGGCAGAAAGGTCAAAAAATTTCTTCCGCCGAAAAAAGGCGTCGAGCATATTGACGCCGTTCTGGAAGCTCTGCACGATCTCGAACCCGAATTAATCGAGCCTTCTTATTCACGCGCCTTTCAGTTCATCGCCTCAAACTCGAAAAAACGCGCTTTCGTTGTGATCCTGACTGATTTGGTTGACAAGGAAAGCTCAAAGGAATTGATAAATTCGCTAAAATTACTTCGCCCGCGTCATCTGCCTTTGGTCGTTACAATCGGCGACCGTGATCTGAACGCGACCGTCAGCGAAACGCCGAAAGACATAAAAGAAGTTTTCACCCAATCCGCCGCCGAGGAAATCATTCACCAACGCGAATCCGCCTTAAGATTAGTTGAAAGTCTGGGTGGTCTGGCTCTGGACGTTACCACGCAAACGCTCGCGCCGCGTCTTTTGGAGACTTATTTGCGGGTTAAAGAAAGGGGTTTGCTTTAAGTATCAACCGGACTTCGCACGCCGAGCCGGTGCTGCTGTAAAACGTGCGTGTAAATCATCGTTGTCGAAAATTCTTTGTGTCCGAGCAATTCCTGAATCGTGCGAATATCGCAACCGTCTTGGAGAAGATGCGTAGCGAATGAATGGCGAAGGGTGTGCGGACTGGCGTTTTTATTGATCCGGCATTTTCTCATGACTTCTTTAAAAGGTTTTTGCAGGGAAGAAGGCGAAGCATGATGCCTGCCGGTTTTTCCGGTGCGCGGATTCTTGCTCAAGCTCTTTGACGGAAAAACATACTGCCACGCGAATTCGGCTTCCGCATTTCGGTATTTATTTGCCAGAGCAAAAGGCATTTCAACCCGTCCCAATCCGCGCTGCAAATCCTGCTGATGAAGATTTTCAACGGACGACAGATGAGCTTTCAAAGGCTCGATCAATTTTGTCGGCAAAACCGTAAATCTGTCTTTGCCGCCTTTTCCGTCGCGCACGACGATTTGCCGAAAACCGAAATCCAAATCCTTAACCCGCAAACGCAAAGCTTCGATCAAACGCAAACCCGAACCGTAAAGCAGATTGGCGATAAGCCAATTCGTTCCTTTTAATTTGTCGAGAATGAGCTTAACTTCATCTTTGGTCAAGACAACCGGAACACGGCTCGATTTCTTGGCGGGCGAAAACTCATCAAGCCACTCCAGATCAACCGACAAAACATCGCGGTAGAGAAATAATAAAGCGGCGAGAGCCTGATTCTGCGTCGAAGCCGAAACATTTTTCTCAACCGCCAGATGCGTCAAAAAAGCCTCGACCTCCGTTTTACCCATTTCCGCCGGGTGAGTTACGTTGTGAAAAAAAATATATTGTCGAATCCAGTAAATATAAGTTTTTTCGGTTTGGTAACTGTAATGGCGAACGCGCATTACATTGCGAACCGTTTCAAGTAATTTTGACATATAGTTAAAATTCGCGTGAAAAATTTCAGACGACTTGTATTTTTGCTTCCAAGATTAACTCAAAAATTTGCTAAATTCAATATTTTTGTTGACTTTTAAAATTTGTCGCGTAAAAATAATTCGGTATAAGAAATTTTTAAGTCGGTAGAATTCAAAGTTAACACGACTTATTTTTAGTTCTTACAAAACAGGATAAATAGT
>DATHTS010000391.1:0-1732 GCA_035462935.1 Pyrinomonadaceae bacterium | reverse complement strand
TTTCATTGTTTATTTTCTCGGCTTTTTTAAGTTTTATCTCGACTCTGCCAACTTTTGAATTAACCTGCGCGCGGACGGGAATACGGCGGGAGTCGTCGGTAATCCAGATAATCATATTTCCTTCCTGTTCAATCGGGCGATTTGTCCCGAAAACTTCAGGCTCAACGCGCCAGCACATAACTTTTCCCAGGATGCTTTTCTGTCTTTCACGAGCCGTAACGCGCACCGGGACTTTATAAACCATTCCCGAATCGCTAAACGTTATCTCAAAGGTTTTTCCGACTTCGAGCGGCAACCCGCGAAGCATATAAACGGCGGAAACAATATCCTGCATCCCGGCTTCTATCGGCGAAGCGATCCGGCGCGGCGCTCTCGCCGGGTCTTTCGGATCGGTTTCGGTGTAGATTACTTTTTTGTTCTCGTAATCGAAAACCGCTTCGCTGTCGCGCACGCGGTTGTTTTGCTCATCGCGTTTTATGGTTTTCAAAATATGGTGATCGTTGCCGTCAATGGTGGACTCGATTCGCTGGTAAAAATCGAAATTAAAAAGATTGGAGATTGAGCCTTTTGATTTGGCTTCGGCTTTAATTTGAAAATTCCGGCTGTTCGGCGCTTGCAGAATAGTAAAATGTAATTCAGCGACATCCACTCCGCGAAAAATTTTCAGCACGGAGTTGAGGTATTTTCCTTCGTAAGTCAGACTTTCGCCAGCCTTGAGGTAATCCATGCTTCCGCCGCCGTTAGAATTTGTAGTTACAGGCTGTTTTTGAGCGAAAGATACCGAACAAAGACAAGAAAAAATAAAAAAAAGAGAGTAAATAAAACGATTCAGTTTCATAATTTGTTTTGAAAAGCCGAAAATCACAAAAATCGGGGGCGTTTTTCACAATAACCCAGAACCGATTGACAATCAAATTTATTTGTCGAAACCGCTTCCGAATCCGACTTTTCGACGCGCATTTCCATTAAATAGATGCCTCAGAAGCCGTTTGAAAAAAAGGAAAATAAAAATAAACAGGAAACTGTCAATTATCTGTATTGACAAAAAAAGTTGAGAGGAAAAAGCGTGAAACTCTACACTTTAAACTATAAACTCTAAACTAATACGGATAATTACTGCCAAGTAGTTTAGAGTGCAAAGTTTAGAGTTTAGAGTTAGTTTTGATTTCTTCCCAACCTTTTTTGTCAATACAATTATCAACTGTCAATTTTCAACCGTACTTCAGATTATTAACGATTTATTTTCTGCAAAACAGTAGATAGTTGATAGTTTTCGCCTTTTTTAATTCTCAAACAGCTTTTCAAACACAAAACGCCGGCGAAGGTTTTGTTAATTCCAAACGCCTCTCGACGGCTCGCCAAACCGTTTCGATTCCAATATCCATACAAATCCAGTTTGAGCAAGTTCGCCGGTGGCAATCAACGCGGCAGCCGATGTCGTTTCTTTCCACGCAAACGTCCTGCGGATTCGGGCTTCCGTTGCGCCACCATTCGGTCGGACCGAAAATTCCGACAATCGGTGCGCCTGCCGCAATTGCCAGATGGGTCGGACCTGTATCTCCGCCGACATAAATTCGGGCGCGTTTCGCTAATTCGTAAAAACCTTTCAAACTCGGTTGAGCGAGAAAAACTTTACCTGATTTGCTGTTTTGCAGAACTTTCTCCGCCAAATTTACTTCATTCGGCGCGGTGGCGACAATGGAAACAAGACCTTTATTTTCCCAGATTTTAT
>DATHTS010000390.1:0-5172 GCA_035462935.1 Pyrinomonadaceae bacterium | reverse complement strand
CGCAACAGTTTCCAAATGAACTTCATCAGGACCGTCGGCAATTCGCAAGGTTCGTGCAATAATCCACGCATTTGCAAGCGGGAAATCCTGCGAAACTCCGCCGCCGCCGTGAACTTGGATTGCACGGTCAATAATTTTCTGCGCCATTTGCGGAACGACCGCTTTTATCATCGCAATTTCCCTTCTCGCTTCCTTGCTTCCGACCGTGTCCATCAGCCAAGCCGTTTTCAAAACCAAAAGCCGCGCCTGCTCAATTTCCAGACGCGCTTCGGCAATCCAATTTCTGATAACGCCTTGTTCGGATAAAAATTTTCCGAATGCAGTCCGCGATTTCGCTCTTTCGCAAATCAATTCCAGAGCGCGTTCCGCCAAACCGATCAAACGCATACAATGATGAACTCGCCCGGGACCGAGGCGACCTTGCGCGATTTCAAACCCGCGACCTTCGCCCAAAATCAAATTTGAAGTGGGAACGCGAACATTTTCAAATAAAATTTCCGCGTGTCCGTTCGGCGCGTCGTCATAGCCGAAAACATTCAGTAATCTTTCGACTTTCACCCCTTCCGCGTCCATCGGAACTAAAATCATAGACTGCTGCAAATGTTTCGGCGCGTTTTCGTCGGTTTTCCCCATAAAAATCGCCAGTTTGCAGCGCACATCACCTGCGCCGGTTGACCACCATTTTCTGCCGTTCAAAATATAATCGCCGCCGTCTTTTACAATAGAAGCGCGAATATTCGTCGCGTCCGACGAAGCAACATCCGGCTCGGTCATCGCAAAACACGAGCGAATTTCCCCGTTTAACAAAGGCTTGAGCCATTTTTCCTTTTGCTCTTCGCTTCCGTATTTCCAAAGAACCTCCATATTGCCGGTGTCGGGCGCGGAACAATTAAAAACTTCAGCCGACCAATAAACTCTGCCCATCATTTCGGCAAGCGGCGCGTATTCGAGATTCGACAAGCCCGAAATTTCCGGCAAAAACAAATTCCACAAACCTTCCGCTCTGGCTTTTTCCTTCAAATTTTCAATCAACTCCAGCGGCTGCCATCTATCGCCCGAATTTATTTCCTCGTGATAGCGAGCTTCATTCGGAAAAACATTTTCCCGCATAAATTTATCGAGCCGCTTTTGCAGGTCTTTTGATTTTGCTGAGTAATCGAAATTCATATTTTTTTGAAACCACAGATTAGCACAGATAAAAGCAGAAAAAAATTTTCTAAAAAACGAGATTTTTTCTAAAAAATCGTATACAATACCCGTCGTTAAAATTTTAACGCTCGTTAACTCAAATTATCCCAAAGGAGATTTCTAAAAATGTTTAAACCCAAAATCCGTCCCCGCCTTGCCGCGGCAGCTTTGATTTTGCTTTCGACGGCTTTTTTTACTGCCGCTCAAATCGCTAATCGCCCGGTCGAGGATTCTTACAAAGAAGTATCGAATTACATACGAGACAGATCGAGAGAGCTTGCCGGTCAAGGTAAAAGAATTGACCGCGATAAAAGAGAAAGTCTGGCGCAGGAGCAAAAAAATTTAGCCAAAAGATTTGCGGCTGAGATTTCCGCGCGCACGGATTTAAAAGGCTTGGATATTTTTTATCTCGCAATGCTTTTCAATTCAGCCGAAAATGACGACAAAACGCTCGAAACAATGAAGCGTTTCCTCGCTCAATATCCGGCAGACACAAAAGGCGATAGGATTCAAACGGCGCGGAATTACGTAATCGTCCTTTCCGCTCGAAAAAAACAATTTGTCGAAGCCGAGCAAACTTACCAAGCCTGGCTCAAAGGCGAGCCGCTGTTGGAAAACCAGCGTCCGGCTATCGAGCAAAGTCTGGCTGTTTCATATTTCAAAGACGGAAAATACGAGGAAGCAATCAAATACGGACAAAGCGCCTTCGAGCTTTTGAAAACGCTCGAAGCAGAAACTTTTCAGGAAAAGAGAGCAAAAGAGCAGCTTTATATTAATTTGGTCGAGGTTCTGGCTTTGAGCTACCGGAAAAATAAAAATTCCGATGAAGCGCTCAATATTTTAGCCGAAGCGCGAGCAAGGTCGTTCACGCTTCCATCAGCCAATCTCTATCGCAAAGTGATGGATTTTGTTGAAGGCAGCGGTTTTTCCGAAAAGAAACTGATGCAAAAGGTCGAATCCTACGCTGCCGCCGAACCTGCTCCTGAATTAGCCATTGACGAATGGCTCGGTCAAGAGCCTGCCAAACTCGAAAATCTAAGAGGAAAAATCGTCCTGCTGGATTTTTGGGCGACTTGGTGCGGACCCTGCATCGCCACTTTTCCGCGCTTGCGCAATTGGCATAAAAAATTCGGCGAGCAGGATTTTATGATTATCGGGGTAACGCAATTTTACGGCGAAGCCGCCGGAAAAAAAATGACGCCTTTGCAGGAACTCGATTTTCTGCGTGAATTCAAACAAAAACACAAACTGCCTTACGGTTTTGCCGTTTCAAAATCCGGCGAAGCCTCCGAAAAATACGGCATCGGCGCCTATCCGACAACCGTTCTTTTAGACCGCAACGGAGTGGTTCGCTATATCGGCATCGGCGCGGGCTTGGAGGAAAGCGACAATCTGGAAAGTATGATTAAAAAATTACTCAAGGAAGATTCCCGCCTTGCCTCATCACAGGAATAAACCGTTTGGCAAGACCGAAAGTATCTTCTAAAATGGCATTTACGGCTGACTTTCGGCTGTAAATGCTTTTCTTTTATGAGCGACACAAAACCGATTCGACAAGGCGAAGAATTAAGCGAAGCCAACTTGCGCCAATTTTTGCAGGCAAATTTCCCTGAAGAAACCGGCGAAATCGAAATCTCGCAGTTTCCCGCCGGAAGCTCCAATCTGACCTACTGCATCAGAATCGCTGGTGAGGAATACGTTCTGCGCCGCCCGCCTTTCGGCAATCAGGTGAAAACCGCTCACGATATGAGCCGCGAGTTCGAAGTTTTGTCGAAGCTCTCGAAAGTTTACAAACCCGCGCCGAAACCTTTGATTTACTGCGCCGACGAATCAATCATCGGTTCTGAATTTTATCTGATGGAACGCCGGAAAGGTTTGATCATTCGTGGCAAATCACCCGAAATGCTGGAAAATTCAAAGGAATTGCAGCAAGCCGTTTGCGAAAGCTTTATCGAAAATCTAGCACAGCTTCACGCTCTTGATTACAAAAAAATCGGCTTTGAAAATTTCGGAAAACCCGAAGGCTACGCGCAAAGACAAGTTGAAGGTTGGACGCGCCGCTATTTCAACGCCAAAACCGATGAGTGGCGCGAACTCGAAAAAACAATCCGGTGGCTGAACTCAAACATTCCCGAACCTGGCGGCGCGTCGCTCATTCACAATGATTACAAATTCGACAACATAATGCTCAACCCCGAAAACCTGACGGAAATCATCGCCGTTCTTGATTGGGAAATGGCAACAGTCGGCGAACCGCTGATGGATTTGGGAACGACGCTGGCTTACTGGATGTCAAAAGAAGCGGGCGAAGAAATGCTTTCGATGCCGTTTAACCCGCGAGTCTTGATGGAAAATATCTCGCGCCGCGAATTGGTTGAGATATATTCTGAAAAATCAGGGCGCGACGTTTCCGAGATTCTTTTCTATTATGTTTTCGGCACATTCAAAGTCGCCGTTATCGCACAGCAGATTTATTTTCGTTTTGTAAAAGGTTTTACGAAAGACGCGCGGTTTGCGAATTTTAATCGTTTTGTCGCCGCTCTTGGAAAGATTGGATTGAAAGCAATTGAAGCAAAAAAATTTTAAAGATAATTCCTTTCTCTTTAGGTTTCCAATAAAACCTGAATATACTTTTTCATCAACAGATAAAATGCTTTTTATTTAACTAAAAAATGGTTATTTACTCTGTTAAGGAGGAGGCTTTTTCAAAAAGCATTTCTATTCTTTCATTTATAAATTTATCAAAATCGTTCTCAAATAAAGAAGTAGGACACACAGCACGCCGAAGAATTTCATCTATATTTTCTGGCATCTTCTCACGATATTCACTCGGCGCTACTCCCCCTAATTGATTATTATCAGTTTTAGACATAAAACATAAATTCGCCAAACAGTTAATAATTTTTCCTTCGTATCCATTACTTCTTAGAAAGTTTTTGGGATATAGATGGTGAAATTCATTTTTATTGTAATCCTTTAAAACTTTACCTAAGTCTACGTTTAAACCGCTTATAAAACTTTTAGGTCTTTCCTGGGCTAGCATCAAAATAAATGTCTTTGTGCTAACGTTACTCATTCGGAAAGCTTCTTTTTTGAAAAACTCAGAAGTAAGATTAATAGAAAATTCTCCTAACTCTGACTGTCTATTCTCACGAAGTCTTATCATTTCGGCTATATCATTTTTGATAGTTTTTATTGGTTGGCTGTTATACCTCTTAGAAAAACAAACCTTCCAAAACCATCTCAAAATTTTTCCTGTTTGTTCATCGGTTTGCCTAAACTGCTCATTCCCAGGTATCGCAAAAAAAGCTGATAAAGGAATTAGCATTGAAGGATAAGGAAGGTTTTGCAGTGAGTGAACATTAAGATTTTTCTGAAGAAAATCAATAGCTCCTTTCAAACCATTTATCATATTGTCAAAGTGACCTCTAATTGTCTCACCAGTTAATTCTATAAGGGTTTCTGTAGATGCCTCTCGTTTAATTACAGCAGCACAGCAACGTAATAATAAATTGCTGTCTTCACCAACATCTTTAAACCCAAATGGCTCAAGTTCTTCAGACAAATCTTGGAAACGTGATTGCAAGTCAAAATCCTCACTCCACGTCCAAGCAGTTAATAGCTGCAAAGTGTCTAATGGAACTCCTCTTTGATTAACCCTTTCAAAAACGATTGCAACTGTTGTTTTATTATCAGTTGTAATCATTTGCACAGGAATTCTTGATTCCTTAAATACGCTTGTCATTTCATCCACTTTTTTAGCTAAATCATCATTTAAATCCTTTGTTGCCCTTCTGTAAGCAACTGTGTCATATAAAGTGTTAAGCGGAAAATAACGATTATTTGCCTCCTCAAATTCTTCTGGCGATAAAGCTACCATTTGGGATTGTTGGGCGTTTTCGTCAGCCATTAGGTCATAATATATATTTGTCCAAGAGTCATCTATTTCAGGATTGGGTTGAATATCCGTCTGAAAAACGCCAA
>DATHTS010000389.1:0-4053 GCA_035462935.1 Pyrinomonadaceae bacterium | reverse complement strand
TCGCCAGCCATTTTTCTTTTAATTCGGCGCGAGAAGAGGCATCGTTTCTGCTTTTAGGCGACGGCGGACAGCTTGAAATGAAGGAATTTCAAGATTACCCGAATCTTTTTCAAGGTGTTGATCTGCTCTCGCTGGCAGCCTGCGACACGGCGATTGGCGGCTCATCAAATGAAACCAACGGAAAAGAAATCGAAGGTTTTGCTTACGTGGCGCAGTCATTGGGTGCAAAATCGGTGATAGCGAGCCTCTGGAAAGTCGATGATGAAGGTACGCGGGAATTGATGCTCGAATTTTATGAAATCCATCTGAAAAATCCGCAATTGCCGAAAGGCGAAGCCTTGCGTCAGGCGCAGCTCGCCCTGCTCAAAGGCTCATCAGACAAGCCAAATGCGGAAAAGCCTTATGCTCATCCGTATTTTTGGTCGCCGTTTATTTTGATTGGAAATTGGAAATAAAACGATTGGAGCAAAACTTTATTTTGTAATTTCATTTTTGCCAAATCAAAAAGGAGTTCATGATGACACAAAAATCAAAAATATTCACGCACATAATCGGCTGTATCACATTATCATTTTTGGCTTTGATAACTGTCAATGCTCAGATCAACGAAATCAAGTTGCTTTTACCAAAAAAAATCCTTGAAAGTGCTCTCGCAGGCGGACAAACGCACAAATATAAAATCGAAGTCAAAGCTAATGAGTTTCTGCAAGTCAAAGTCGAGCAGAAAGGCATTGATGTCGTGGTTAAGCTCTTTGATAATAGTGGCAAAAAATTAGCGGAAATGGACAGCCCGAACGGGACGCAAGGATTTGAAAATCTCCTATTTATTTTTCGTCATGCAGGAGTTTACACGATAGAAATCAGCAGTTTGGAAGCGAATGCGCCAAAAGGAAATTATGCAATTGTTCGAGAAGCGCCAAGGATAGCAACTACAGAAGATCAAAAGCAGATTGAAGCAAGCAAAACGCTTTTTAAAGCGAATCTATTAGTTTCTGAAGCCAATGCTCTATTATCCAAAAACACGCCGGAATCAATGCAAGCCGCCGCCGAGAAATTTGAATTGGCTTTGCCGTTATTTCAGGAAATCGGGGATAAAAGAAATGAGGGATATACTTTATTCTGGCTCGCTCAAATTAATAACTCAGCCGTAAGAGCGAAAAGGGCGCTGGAATTCTACAATCAGGCTTTGCCTCTAATAAAACAATCGGGCGATAAAAGAACCGAATCCATCATATACAATTCCGCAGGAATGATACTTGCCCATTTAGGAGAGAACCGAAAATCGCTTGAATATCTAAAGCAAGCTCTGTATTTATGTGAATCTGTTTGCGTAAATAAAGAAGAACGAGCAATGATTTTGTTTGGTATCGGCGGGGTTTATCAAAGTCTCGGCGAATATCAAAATGCGCTGGAGAATTTAAATTCAGCTCTGCCTGTAATCAAAGCCGCTAACTATAAAGCAATTGAAGCTATTATTCTCGGTTTGCTCGGAACAATTTCTTCGCAGCAAGGCGACAAACAAAAGGCGCTTGATTACTACAATCAATCACTATTGATACACCGCGCAATCGGCGCTAAAAATTTCGAATCCGCTGTTTTGATTGGCATAGGTGATATATACCGACAGTTAGGCGAGGTTGATAAGGCTCTTCAATATCACAGTCAAGCATTATTGATTGCTAAAGAAATTGGAGATAAAGGAAGCGAATCATTCGCGCTCAATAACATAGGCGTAGCATATCAAGATTTAGGCGAACAGGAAAAAGCCCTGGATTACTTCAACCAAAGTTTGCTGATAAATAAATCTCTCGAAAACAAGAATAATGAAGCAATAACTTTACAGAATATTGGTAGCGCTTATGAAAATCTGGGAAATTTTTATAAAGCTCTGGATTACTACAACCAAGCGCTGATTGTGTTCGAGGCTACCGGCGATAAATCTAACGAAGCTAACACGCTGATGAATATCGGCAGTGTTTATGATCTGTTGAATAACGAAGAAAAAACATTAGAGTATTTACAGAAAGCATTATCTATTCAAAGAGCTATAGGAGACAAAAGTAGAGAAGCGAAAACGCTCGCTAATTTAGCAGCTTTTTACGCCGTAGAAAAGAATTTGCACAAAGTTACTGAGTTTTCAGAAAAGGCTCTGTCATTAACAAAACAAATCGGCGACAGAAGAAGCGAAGCATTAATTTTTCATAACTTAGGTAATTTTTTCTACCATTACGGCGATAAACAAAAATCCATTGACAATTTTAATAAGGCGCTGGCTATTAGAAAGGCTATCGGCGATAAAACCGGCGAAACTCATACGCTTAATAACATTGGTTTTATTTACACACAGTCTGGCGAGAACGATAAATCTTTTGAGTATCTTTCTCAAGCCTTATTATTATGGAAACTCCTCAAACATAGGTATGGCGAGGCAAGGACGCTTGGTAATTTAATGGTTGTGAGCGAAAAAACCGTTAATCCGCGTTTTGCTATTATCTACGGCAAACAATCGGTCAATTTACTTCAAAGTTTACGAACAGACATAAAAGGGCTTGATAAGGATTTACAAAAAAGTTTTCTCGGTTCTGTGGAAGGCACATACCGCAAATTGGCTGAACTGCTTATTCGGGAAGGACGATTACCTGAAGCTGAACAGGTTTTAGCAATGCTCAAAGAGGAAGAATATTTTGCTCTTATCCGCGGCGGTGATAACGAAACCGTTTCACAACTGAATAAACGGATAACTCTCAGCCAGTCAGAAAAAGAAGCCCTCAAGCGTTACGAGAAAATTGCCGACGAAATCACCAAATTTGGTGACGAATATGCCAGACTCGAAAAAGAGCGATTGAGTTTGCCCGATGAACAAGCAAAGCATATTATTGCGCGACAAGAAGAACTCAACAAACAACTTGATGATGCGCGAACGGCTTTGCGTTTGTTTCTTGAAGCATTGAAAAAAGAATTTAGTAGAGAAGACAAGCGCGTGGCGGCGGTCGAAGAAGGCTTGCAGGCGGCGGTTAAGGATTGGAAATCGCCGGATACGGTTGTTATTTCAACCATTGTCGGCAGGGAAAACCTGAGCATTATCGTTACTACTTCCGACATCCAGCGCGGGCATATTATTCCGATTAAAGAGGAAAATTTAAACAAGCTGGTCGGTGATTTTCGCGCCAAAGTTCTGGACAAAAACAGCGATCCCAAGCCGGAAGCGCAAAAACTTTACGATGTTTTAATAAAACCTCTGGAAACGGATTTAGCGGGCGTGAAGGCGAAAAATCTCGTTTGGTCTTTGGACGGCATTCTGCGTTACGCCCCGATTGCGGCGCTTTGGGACACGGAAAAAGGTTATCTCGCCCGACGGTTTTCAAATTCGGTTATCACGCTTGCCAGCCGGCAAAATCTGGCGTTTCGCCCCGACGGAAAAAAACAGTGGCAGGCTCTCGGCGTCGGGGTATCGAAGGAAATTGCCGGATTCAAGTCTTTGAGTTTTGTTCCCGAAGAATTGGAGGCGATTGTCCGCGATCCGTCCGCCGCTCCGCAGAAGGACGAAAAAGGCGTGATGGAAGGTCGGCGTTTTTTGAACGAGAAATTCACGCTCGAAACATTTCGCAATCAACTCGGACGCTACCCGGTGATTCATACCGCCACGCACTTTAATTTTATTCCCGGCACGGAAAATCAGTCGCTCAACTCGTTCCTGCTTCTCGGCAGCGGCGAAAAGCTGACGCTGAGAGAAATCCGCGATTCCGGCACGATTTTCAACGGCGTTCAACTTCTAACGCTCTCGGCATGCGACACGGCTTACGGCGGCAAAGATGCCGACGGGCGCGAAGTGGAGGGCTTCGGCGCTCTGGCGCAAAAGAAAGGCGCGAAAGCGATAATGGCGACGCTCTGGCGCGTGAACGACGAAAGCACGCGGGATTTGATGGTTAATTTTTATGAAAATTACCAAAAAGACGGCATCAGCAAAGCCGAAGCCTTGCGACAAGCACAGCTTTCCTTAATTCAAGATGAAAAGTTCGCTCACCCGTATTATTGGTCGGCGTTTGTTTTAAT
>DATHTS010000388.1:0-3450 GCA_035462935.1 Pyrinomonadaceae bacterium | reverse complement strand
TCATGTAGGGGGAATTATTGCCGCGCACGGAATGCCCCCGACTGGTATTCGCGGACTGGCTCCAGCATGTGAGTTATTCAGTTTCCGGGTTTTTGGTAAGAAAGCCAAGGGAGCCTCAAATTTTGCCATCGCCAAAGCGATTGATCGAGCAGTTCAAATGGGCTGTGATCTTATCAATATGAGCTTGGGTGGCGGAGATTCCGATGATGCAACTCGGGCAGCTATGGAAGATGCTCAAGCTCAGGGAACCTTAGTCATAGTGGCAAACGGTAACGATGATCGCTCGCCGGTTTCTTTTCCAGCCTCGTTTTCGCCTCCGGGGATTGCCGTTTCTGCGATGGGGCGTAAAGGAACTTTCCCGCCCAAGACGACTCAATTTGATACTGTGGCTAAGCCCTTTGGCAATCCGGATGCCAATAATTTTATAGCTTCTTTTTCCAATATCGGTGTCGAGACCGATTTAACCAGTACCGGAGTCGGAATTATTTCAACCGTGCCAGGAGGATATGTTCCGATGGATGGAACTTCAATGGCTACTCCTGCCGTGACAGGATTTGCGGCTAAACTTCTTTCCGGGATGAGTGCTATACTGAACATGCCGCGTGATCCCGCCCGGGCAAATGCCATGACTCAGGCTTTGCTGGCGCGGGCGAAGCCAATGGGATTTGGAATAAATTTTGAAGGAAATGGATTTCCGAAGTGAAATGAATGAGTACTGAAAGATTAATTTTGCGTTACCGGGGAGCAGGGGTAGCCCCTGCTCAGGATCTTGAGAAAATTAGAAATTTGTCCGAAATTGAAATTATCGACTCTTCTCCTCGAATGCTTTTGGTCGAAGGCGATTTGACGAAGTTGCATGAACTACTCGAGCAAATGCCAGAATGGCACTTATACCCGGAAAAAACTATCGAGCGTCCAGATCCCCGATATAAAATTAATCCTAAGGAGCACAAAAATTAGTTAATGTTTGCTGATAATTTAGAGAAATGTTTTTAAGTGCTTTTAGGAGTTTATTAAGTCAATTCAGGTCTTATACCAAAAATCAGTAAGAAGGTGCGGTATGCAGCCAGTGGAAATTCGTCAACTGTTTAATCGCTTCCGGTCTTGCCAAGTATTTCTTGAATAGCTCCTCGACTGCTTCTTCCACTTCCTCATATGTTTCATAAACTTTATTCTTCAACTCGCGCCGCAGTTCCTGAAAAAACCTTTCTACCGGATTCAACTCCGGCGAATACGGCGGCAAAATTTGTTTGTCTAGTTCGCCGTAATCAACCCGTCCGCTGCGGTGCGAGCCTGCTCCGTCCAGAACAAGCAGCGTCCCGGCTTCCGCTTCATTGTTTTCTTCAAGCCAACAGCGAAACTCTTTGACAAAAACCGTCATACTTTCGACCGTCATCGAAGGCAGGATCAAGCCGAACACTCTGCCGCTCACTGGATTCACCGCCACATACAAATAGCCATACTCGTAGCCGATGTTCTGCCTGCCTTCTGGACGAATGCCTTTTGCTGTCCAGCGCTTTGCCAGTTCGGTTCTGGTTCCGAAACGAAACTCATCCTCGAAATAATCTCTTCGCCCGTTTAGCCGCCCCAAGTAGTTTTTTTATATTCTCTTTGCTCCTCGTCAGACGTGCGGCGATTTCGCGGACGCGGCACCTTCGCCCTCACTTCCAGACGCTGAAACAACTTGCCGACATTTGAAACCGCCAGACAAACGCCGAACTGCTCGAAGATATAGCCTTGCGCCTCTTTGTGTGAAGCAAACCCGACTTCTGCCGCCCGGCTATTGACCTGTGCTTCCTGTGCATAGCTGAGTTTCCCGCGCTTTTCTCTTGAATAATTCAGCCGCGCGTAGCCCGTTAAGCCTTCAGCCAGATATTTTTGCCAGATTTCACGTCCGTGTTTATCTGAATAGCCGACCATCTCACAAGCTCTGGTCAGATACGGTGTTAAACCGCTTTTCAAAATTCGTAAAAGCTGCAACCGTTTTCGCACACGCGGATTGGTTTCCTGTTTCTCCAGATGTTTCAACTCGTCGGCAGTTTCTTTGATTTGGCTGATGTAATCAACAGTTCTCATTTCTTGAGGTTATCACACCTACCTGCTGATTTCCCGTATTAGATATTATAAGCAGACAATTTTGATTCTGGATTTGAAGCCAACCTTGCCGAATTATGACTACTTGTTGAGAGTGGAAAATTGCCAGATTTCATAAAGGTTAAAATTTTGTGAAGTATGAGCCTTCTAATGCAATGCTATTTAGGAGAAAAGAAAAACGTACCCCAAAATGTGCCCAAAACGTGCCTAAAAAGCTCCGCATAAATAAAGCAACTATGCCGAAGCGTAGTTGCTAGTGTTTTTCTAAGCGCCAATTTTGCTTATATTTAAGCCAAATCTGGAACAAAGAATTTTGCCCTGTCACGTTGGAGGTCGCGGGTTCGAGTCCCGTCGGCTCCGCCATTAATCCCTTTATTATCAGGAGTTTCCGAGCTGCTTTCATCGTCGGTTTTTTCATTTTCGGGCTTAGTGCCCAAAAACGTACCCATTTCTTCTAATTCGTCCGCCAATTTACCAGCGATAAGCTCGGTCGTTTGTTGTGAAAACGAGGTGGACAGGTGTTTGTAGCGTTCCAGTTCCTCGCTTCGGTGTCCGGTCATTTTCCGAATAATCGCATCCGAAACTCCTTCAATAAAAAGCATGGTTGTTGCGAAATGCCGCAAATCATGAATTCGTAAATCTTTTATTCCAGCCAGAGCGCAAATTCTTCTGAACCGTTTTCCGATGTCCCAGGCTTGAGGTTTCTGAAATTTAGAGGCATCCTTAAAACGGACGTTCGGGCGCGCGGGAAAAAGATATTCGTGCTTTTCGTAAGAAGGAAGCTCTCTGAGAGCTGCAATGCAGAACTGAGGCAAAGGTAACCGGTTTGAACGCCTATTTTTGCTGTCTTTTTTGGGCAAAAAGATAGACGGGAACTCAGCGTCCAGTTTAACTTCATCCCACCTGCGGGAAAGAATGGCTGTCTTACGAAGTCCGGTACACGCGGCAAGTATTATGAATCCCTGAAGCTCGTAATCTTTTTCCTCCCGGCATTTTCCGATTAATGAGACGAGTTCCGATACCTCGACGAATCTATCCCGCGCTTCCCGTTCGGGCATTTGCGGGATGACTTTGACCGGGTTGTCGTCATATTTCTTCCAGTTGACGGCAAAATTAAACGCCGAATTCAAAATCGTCCGGTAATGATTGACCGACGACGGTGAAAGAGTCTTTGACAGCTTTTTCAAAAAATCGTCAATCATCTCCGGCGTGAATTTCCTCGCCTTTATCTTTCTAAATTTATCAAGGCGGTGCATCTTGTATTGAAAGCCCCGCTTGAACTGACCGTGCCGTTCCCACCAGAAATCCAAAATCTCACCGACAGTGATGTGCTCAAGACGTCTGATCGGAGTTAAT
>DATHTS010000387.1:0-6386 GCA_035462935.1 Pyrinomonadaceae bacterium | reverse complement strand
TAATCACATCGTGCTTCGCTCGCGCGGCTTCAATTCCGCCTTTCATCCCGCGCCAACTCATAACGGTCGCGTTTGGGGCTAAACCGCCTTCTAAAATCTCGTCCCAACCGATTATTCGCTTGCCTTTGGAATTGATGAATTTTTCGATTCGGCGGATGAAATAACTTTGAACTTCATGCTCGTCTTTTAAGTTTTCTTTTTGCTTTAATTCCTGCACGAAAGCCGATTCCTTCCAGTGGTCTTTCAAAACCTCGTCGCCGCCGATGTGAATATACGGCGAATCGGGAAACAGCGCGATTGTTTCCTCCAGAACGTCTTCGAGAAACTTAAACGTCGCTTCGGTCGGACAGAAAACCTCTTTGAAAATTCCCCAGGTCGTCTGCACTTTGTATTGATAATTTTCCTTGCAGCCAAGCTCAGGATAAGCGGCAAGCGCGGCGGATGAGTGTCCGGGCAATTCAATTTCGGGAATCACGGTGATTTTTCTCTCTTTCGCATACCGGACTACATCTTTTATCTGCTCCTGCGTGTAAAAACCTTCGACCGGAATCGAATCGCCGACGTAAGGATTAAAATTCTTCTCCTTCATTGTTTCCGGTCGTTTCGAGCCGATTTCCGTCAGGCGCGGATATTTTTTAATTTCGATGCGCCAGCCTTGGTCTTCCGTCAGATGCCAGTGGAAACGATTGAATTTATACTGCGCCATCAAATCCAGATACTTTTTTATAAATTCGACCGGAAAAAAATGCCGCCCGACATCGAGATGCATTCCGCGATAACGAAAACGCGGAACGTCCCCAATATCAACGGCAGGCAGACTGGCTTCGCCTTTAAAATTGACGGGAAGAAGCTGCATTAAAGTTTGCAGCGCGTAGAATTGTCCGGCTTCGCTGCCGATAATCCTTACCTCTTTCGGCGTTATCCGCAGTTGGTAAGATTCAGCGAAATCCGACGGCGATTTGTCAATCGCCGCTGCTCCTTGCGAGGCAAAAATGATGGTGTTTTTCTTTTGCGGCTTGTCGGTATATTCGAGTTTAAAACCGTAGTTTTTCAACAGCAAATCATTAAGTATCGCAGTGGATTGGCGACCAACTTCGTCTTCCGCGAAGATTTTGGTTTTGCGGTTGAACTTGAATACTCCATTCAGACAATTAAAGGAATTCGGCTGCGGAATGATATTGATTTCACATTTTTGCCCGAAAGCAAATGAGCCGAGAAAAAGGCAAAGCGCAATGAGCAGAAGACTTTTTTTCATATTTTTGGTGTTCAGAAAATCGGAAAGTTTCTTTCATTTCTAAATCAATTCGAGAAACTCTGTCAATTCGTCAGGCATCGGCGCGGTAAAATTCATCTTTTCTTTTGTCGCGGGATGCGTAAAACCAAGCTTTTCAGCGTGCAGGAAAAAACGATTCAAATTTTGAATTGCGCGGCGAACATCATCATTGTTTACCGTATTATCGCGCCCTTCGTTGTAAATTTTATCGCCGACAATCGGGTGATTTATGTATGCGAGATGGACGCGAATCTGATGCGTTCTGCCGGTTTTGATTTCGACATCGAGCAGCGTAAATTTTTCAAACCTCTGCCGCGCTTTCCAGAGCGACAACGCGCTGCGCCCGTCTTTCTGAACGGACATTTTCAAACGGTTGAATTTGTCCCGCGCAATCGGCGCTTCAATTTTTCCGCTGTTTCTTTCCACCATTCCGTGAACAAGCGCGACGTAGCTGTTATAAACCTTACGGCTTTGAAACTGCCCGGAAAGCGATTCGCTCGTTCGCTCGTCCTTGGCGACGACGATCAAACCGGATGTGTCTTTATCGAGCCGGTGAACGACACCCAGTCGATTTGGGATTTGGGATTTTGGATTTGGGATTTCTTTGTCTTCTAATTTGGAATTTGGAATCTGGAATTTGAAATGCCACGCGATTGCGTTTGCTAAAGTCCCGCTCGGAATACCCGCGCCCGGATGAATGATCATTCCGGCTGGTTTATTGATAACGGCTAAAAATTCATCTTCAAAAACAATATCAAGCGGGATATTTTCCGGTTCAAAAACAGTTGCCGGAAGTTCGGCGAGTTCGACTTCTATTTCATCGTCTTCATTTAATTTGTAGGAAGATTTCGCTTGTTTTTGATTGACCAGAACCTCGCCTTCGGCAATCAAACGCTGTAGGCGCGAGCGCGACCAGCCTTCGATTTTTTCGGACAAAAAAACATCGAGCCGTTTGCCGATGTCTTCTGTTTGGGTTTGAAAGTTTAAAGATGTGTTTTCGTCAGACACTTTTAGATTTCCGCGTTATCGGCGCTTAAATTTTCCGATTGTCTTGTTTGCTTGAGCCGCCCAATCATAAACACAACCGCGCCCGCCGCCACAATCAAGCTGATAATCTGCGACGTGGAAAGCCCGGTCAGGCTGGTCAAACCGAGCAAATTGCCGCGCGGGTCGTCGCGGAAAAACTCGATTGTGAAACGGATGATCGGGTAAAGAATCATATAGCCGATCAAAACCTGCCCGTTGAATCGTTTCTTGCGGTGCAGATAAATTAAAACGGCGAAAACCGCCAGCATCGCAAACGATTCGTAAAGCTGTGTCGGATGCAGGTAAAGCTCGCTGCCGTCCGGCTTGTAAATCGGAACACCGGTGGCTTCGTGTCCCTGCGGCGTAAAATGAACGCCGCAAAAAGCCTCGGTCGGTTTGCCCCAGCAACAGCCCGCCGCGAAACAGCCTTGCCGCCCGATTGCCTGACCGAGCGCTACACCCGGCGCGAAAGCGTCGGCGACTTTCCAGAAGGGAAGTTTATACCAGCGAATCAAAAGAACCAGCGCGAGAAATCCGCCGATAAAACCGCCGTAATAAACGCCGCCCGAACGCAGAAAATCCAGCGAAAAAATCTGCACGTTTTCCTCGGTGAAAAGCATCAGAAATTTCGAGCCGAGCAGCCCGCCGATCAGCGTCCAAAGCCCTAAATCGTAAATTCTCTCGCTCGGCAAACCATCGCGCTTCGCCAACCTTGCGGCGACAAAAAGCGCCAGCAGCATCCCGACCGCCAAAAGCAAGCCGTATGTGTTGATGGGATAATCGCTAATTCGAAAGAGTTCAGGATACATCGTTTGTTAGTTGTCGGTTGTCAGTTGTCAGTTGTGCGCTGATTTAAGTGAGAAATTAGAGGTGAGAACTGAAAGGTAAAAACAAGTTCTCAGTTCTCACCTCTCATTTCTCACTTGATACCTCATCATTATCTCGCCGCCCTCGTTAAATTCGCCCGTCCGCTCGAAACCGATGCTTTTATATAAGTTTTCAGCGACTGTATTTTCGGGCGCGAAGCTTAGATAAATTTCATCGCAGTTTTCGTTTTGTTTCAGTTTCTCGATGACCGCGAGCGTCGCTGCTCTGCCATAACCTTTGCCCTGATGTTTTTCGTCAATCATCAAACGTCCGAGATAATATCTTTCTTCCTCCTCATCAAGCCCGCACAATACAAAACCGACCATTTCATCGTCCGCATAAACGGCAAAAGGAAGATGAGTCGGGTAAACTTTCGACTGCGCGATTGACATCACGTTGCTGGCGACGAACTTTTCCTGCCCGTTGGCAACTTTTAGATTGATGCATTCTTTAAAATTTTGCGGCGTTATTTCCTCTAATCTAACTTTTTTCATCAACAGTTTTTTCTTCAGGTTTTTTCGACAAAAACATATCCAAAATCAAAAGTCCCGCGCCGATACAGATTGCCATATCCGCCACGTTAAACGTCGGGTAATGCCACGAACCGAACTGCACGTCAATAAAATCAATGACAAAACCCAACCGTGCGCGGTCAACCACATTTCCCACAATTCCCGCCAAAAGCAAAGCCAGCGCGCCCAAAATCCGGTCGTCCGAGCGCGGCGTGCGCCAGAAAAAATAAAGCACCAGCGCCGCCGCCACAAACGCCACCGCCGACAAAGCCCAGCGTCCCGCGTCGCCGCCGTCGTCGAACATACTAAACGCGACGCCCGTGTTTTGCGCGTAAGAAAAATTTAAAAAACCGGGAATAATCGCCATATCCTCGCCGAAACGCAAACGCCTAATCGCCCAAGCCTTTGTCGCCTGATCAATCATAAAAACCGCGCCCGCCGCGAGCAGGTAACCGAGTTTCCAGAAAAAATCTTTTTTATTCACTTTGTTTAATTTTCGGCGTAGCCGGTATATTTTCGCTTGTAAGGCGGATGGAAAGCCAGCACAATATCTTCCTTCGGAACGCCCATTTCAACCAGATCGTCCGCCACGCCGTCTTCCGTTCCGTCGTGCTGAATCCAAATTTTGCCGTCTTTTATGTCAATATGCAAAAGGCAGCCGCGAATGCGTTTGTGACCGTTCCAGCCGAGATTAACCAATTCGTAATGATCGTTTTCGCGGTCGAAAATCGTCTGCACTTCAATTTCGCCGAATGAAGTCTTATAATCGCTGCGGTCTTTGATTATCTGCTCGACCTTTTTTTTATAGTCTTTTAACTTTTCCACTGCGCAATCACCTCTTCTCTCGAATCATAAACGACGATATTCAGATGCTCTCTTTCAATAACGCTTTGCACAAAGCGGCGGCGAAAAAATGTGTCGTAAGTTTCAATCGGGACAGCCAAAAACAACTCTCTGTCGGGCGATAATTCTTCCAAAGCCACGCGATAATTTATAAATTGCCCGACCGCCAGATGAAAATCAAACAACACCGAAATACTGGCAAAGCTTTTGACTTCAACCGCAATTTTCCTGCCGCGCTTTTCCGCCGCCAAAACTTTCTCCGCGCCAATGTCAATATACAAATCGGTTTCATCAAACGGTATATGCAAAGGATCAGCCGTAATCGTCCAGCCGTCTTTTATGAGCGCGTTCTTAACCGCTTCGTGATATTTATCCTTGGCGGGCTTTTTACTTTAAATGTTTTGTCGCTACATACGGATGTTTCGGATTTACCACCAGTTTTTGTTGTTTCGGGTCAATTAAAACATCCATATCTTCCATCGGAATCGAGCCGAGCAAAACTTCCGCGTCGCCAGGTAAAACTATTGCATCAACCGTCGTTCGCCGATTTTCAAAACGAATTTCGACCGGTCCGACGACATCAACTTCAATCAAAGTTTCGTCCGCCAAAGTGCCAAACTGCTTTTCGATAAACGGCAAATCAAGTTGGGCTCTGACCGTTTCGTTTATCGAAAGCATATACGCGCCGCTATCAACCAGCGCATTGACTCGAACTTGTTTGATTTTGTCTTTGTCCAAAAAACCGCGACGATGTAAAACCATATCGTCCACACTAATCAAATCAATTTCCGCATAAACCAAGCCCATTTCATTCACCCCGGATTCATATTTTGGTCTTTCTTTTTTCGGAACAGGAATCAGCATAATGCTTAAATTATAACCCGTTTTCGATTTCCGCCAATGCCGCCGCGCATCTTTCGCAAACGGTTGGATACTTTTCAAATTCACCGACTCTGATTGAATAATTCCAGCAGCGCTCGCATTTTTCGCCGTCGGCTTTCATTATTTCAACCTGAAATTCGTCGCCTTCGTGAACTTCGACTTGTGAAACAATAAAGATATAGCGCAAATCTTCAAAATATGAAATCAGGAAACGCACGGTTTCTTTATCAACCGTCAACTTAACCTTCGCTTCCAAAGAAGAGCCGATTTCCTTAGCATTTCGCGCTTCTTCCAACTTTTTCAAAACCTCGTCGCGGATGGCGAAAATCCTTTCCCAGTTCGCCAAAAGCTCCGAATTATCCGTGCCGGAAACTCGCGGAAATTCCGCCAGATGCACCGACTGCAAATTTTGATTCGGCAGATTTTCCCAGGCTTCGTCCGCCGTAAAAGCCAACACGGGCGCGACTAGGCGCGTAAGTTTGTCCGCGATTTCATAAAGCGCGGTTTGCGCGGAACGTCTTTCCAGACTGTTCGGCGCGAAGATATACAAACGGTCTTTGATGATGTCGAAATACCGCGCCGAAAGCGTTACCGTGCAGAAACTGTAAAGCGTGTGATAAACGGCTTGGAAATCGTAATCTTCATAGCCGCGCAGAACTTTTTCCGTCGCTCTATCGAGGCTCGCCAGCGCCCAGCGGTCAATTTCGAGCATTTCCTGAAGCGAAACCGTGTCAACTTCCGGGTTAAATCCATCGAGATTTCCCAAAGTATAGCGAAGCGTGTTACGAATTTTGCGGTAAGCGTCAACAACGCGCTGAAGAATTTCATCCGAAACGCGCACGTCTTGCGTGATGTCTGCGGCTGCAACCCAGAGCCGCAAAACATCCGCGCCCGACTTTTTAACAACTTCGTTTGGCGAAACAACATTGCCGATTGATTTCGACATTTTTTTGCCTTCGCCATCCACCGCCCAACCGTAAGTC
>DATHTS010000386.1:0-9192 GCA_035462935.1 Pyrinomonadaceae bacterium | reverse complement strand
CTGTTCGGCAACTTGCGGCTTTAATTTTTCGATTTCCTGATGCGCCTGCAATGCCTTTTCCAGATTTTCCTGCAAGCGTCGCTGGTCGGCGAAAACATTGACTTGCGCGGTTTCGATTTTTCGCTGCTCGGCGATTAATTTTTCGCGCTCGCCGCGTTCTCTTTCCAGTTCCTTCAATTTGCCGAGAGCCTCGATGTGCGCTTTGTAATCGGTTTCGACGAGCTTGATTTTTTCCGCCGCGCTTTTCGCCTGCTCGAGCTCGCTTTCCTTCTGCCGAAGCATAAATTCGGCATTCGCTTTTTCGGTGTTATGTTTGTCGAAAGCTGATTTTAGTTCATTAACCCGCGCTTCGATTTCGTCAAAATTTTTGACGGCTTCGCCTTTTTCAACAACCTCTTTTTCAAGATTTTCAAGCGATTTGCTCAATTCCTCGGCTTGCGAGGCAAATCCTTTGAATTCTTCTTCGATCTGCTCAAAACGCGAAAGCTCACCTTCGGCGCGGGCGATTTTCTCGCGCGCCGAAGTGATTTTCTGCTCGACAAAACGCACGGTTTCGCGCAGTTTTTCCGCGCCTTGCCGGTATTCCTCGACCTTCAAAAGTTTATCGAAAGCCTTTTTCCTTTCGGTCGCGGTTTCAAGAAAAATCGCCGTAAAAGTCCCTTGCGGAACGCCGATGGCGCGGCGGAAAAGCGCTTCCAAATCCGTTCCCGGCTCAACGCCCAAATGCTGGCGCAAAAATCTTGTAACTTCTTCTTTTTTCTCGGCAATCCGCGTTTTTATCTGCGGATCGTAAATGTAATAACCCGTTCCCGTGTCGCGGTAAACGCGATATTCGCGCCCGTCCAAGCCGCTTTCAAACGTTACATTGGCAACGCCTTTTTTCGCGCCGCGCCGGACAAAATCGTCCTTTTTATAATCCAGCAAATCAAACAGCGTCCACGCGACGGCTTCAATCAGGGTAGTTTTGCCCGCGCCGTTCTCGCCCATAATGGCGGTCGTTCCGCGTTGGAATTCCTGTGTGAATTCAGCGTGAGATTTGATGTCTTCGAGTTCGATTTTTGTGATGTGCATTTTATTTCAGATTCCAGATTTCAGATTCCAGATTTTTGATTTTGGGCTTCAGGTTCAATTTAGATTTTAGAATAATTTTTGGGAAAGAAAAAATGTATCGGTGTTCATTAATCAAAACCGCCAAAGAAAAGTTATTTCAAAGCAAATAAAAACAAAAATCGTTTGGGGTTTTGCTAAATTGCAAAACTCCAAACGATACCAATTAAAGATACAAATTAACTAAACCATAAAAGGTTTATGGGTGAACATACCAATTGGCTGCCGGGTAATCGCCCTGCATTCCCCATTCGACAATTGGCACGGTTGGGTCGCTCGACCTTCTTACCCAGAAGAAATTCTGTGCCGGGTTTGTATTCGGTCGCCAGACGGCTAAATCCTGTCTGCCGTCGCCATCATAATCGCCGGGCGCTAGAACATCGCTGTCGCTAACAAGATCGGTGTATCTTCCCCAAGCAATTCCGTTTGCGCCGGTTCCGCCCCCATCGCGTTCCAAAATATACCAAAAATATTGACCAACGGTAACAGGCGGTCCTCCTATTCGTCTGACAAGGGCAAAATCATCTCTGCCGTCGCCGTCATAATCGCCCGGCACGAGAATTTCGTTTCCATTTCCCCAATATACGTATTCAACTGCCCCGTTTGAAGAGCGAAGTATGCTGAATACGCCGTTTGAGCTGTAAATAACAAAATCGCCCTTATCATCGCCGTCATAATCGCCGACATTCGGGCGAACAGTTGTTCCCGAACCCCACGGAACGAATGTGACGTTGCCGTTTGGATTGTTCGCGCTGCCGCGATAGAAGAAGAAGTTTTGTCCGCCTGCGGCTCTTCGATAAACCGCCGGGTCGGCTCTGCCGTCTCCGTCATAATCGGTAACTACTCGCGGATCGTCGCCGGTTTGACCGAAACGATCAATCCTGACGGTAAAATCTTTACTTTGCAGAATGTAGAATGCGGCTTGTGTCGCAACATCAGGTCGCCAAACGGCAACATCGTCTTTGCCGTCTCCGTCATAATCTTCCGGCACTTGAATATCCGTTCCCAATCCCCATTGCGGAACTACGATTGTATTAAGCCCGTTATAGTTAATCCACCAAAACATATTGTTATTAACGGTTCGGGTTACAACCCAATCGCTTCGTCCGTCGCCGTTAAAATCAACATTGGCATCACCCGGCTGCTGCGCGCCGCAAACATTCAACGGAGAAGATGTTTTAAGCGGAACAGGATTAGTTACAACGTTAAAATCATTATTATTGTTGTCCGTGTCCTGGCATCCGTTATTTCTACGGACAACGCCTTGGACGCTGGTTAATGCCGTTCCGTTATTAGCGGGAGCGCCGCCTTCGGCATTATTCGCATCGCCGTATGCGACCAGGTCAATGATTCGGGAATCGGGCAGAGTGCAGGGAGTGGCAGTTGCTCCGCAGCCCAGCGGTTCGGTTACGTTGGTTAAGGCAACTTTACCGCTGGCTGCCGACATACTTAGATTGGTTGTTGTTGCATCCGGCGTTATCGGAAAATCGGCTCCCGCCGTTCCGCTCGTTCCCAATTGGACAAAAAAGTATTGACCGGGTTGAAGGGTTACGTTCGGCAAAGCAAAAATATTGGTCGCCGTACTGCCGAAGTTTCCGGTTGCCGAGCCGTATTGCAATACCAATCCGTTAAGGGATTGAGGCGTGCTTGAAACATTAAGCAGCACTACATAGTCATTTTTGTATGTCGGCGGATTAGCGGCGTTGTTCGAGCCGCCGCCGCCGTAGACCTGCGCGATAACAATCGTGGTCGAAGCCTGAGGGGCATCAACGTTATTGATTTCGCTAAATGCTGAATCTTTTCCCGAAGTCTCGGCTGACACAGTGTTGATAAAAGTTGCGTTTATGAAAAGCCCTAAGATAAACAAAGCGCTTAAGGCAAATTTTTTCTTCATTTTCCTCTCCTCCAAATTTAAAGTTTTCGCATCTCAGAAGTGTAAAAATTTTACATCTTCTTTCGGGGTAAAATGTGACTGAATTTTCTAACTAAAAGCCTGATTTGAAAAAATCATAACACAAAATGAATTTAAAATAGCATCGAATAATTCTTAAAAGAGAGTTACAGAAAAAAATATGCTCTTCATTAAACGGAATATTTGCTACAATCAAAACTAAATAATGCGAAAGCGAGGTTTTATATGCGCTTCAAAAATTTTTTTCTACTATTGATTTTTGTTTTAAGTTTTTCCGCCGCGCTCACCGCGCAGGATAAAGATGAAGAAGTTTTGCGGATTGACACGCAGCTCGTCGAAGTCCCGGTTGTCGTAACCGACAAAACCGGCAAACCGCTCACAAATCTCAAGCAAAGTAATTTTGAAATCTACGAGGACGGCAAACGGCAGGAACTCGTGGAATTCGGAGCGACGAGCGCGCCGTTTGAAGTGGCGCTTCTGCTCGACACTTCCGGCTCGACGCGCTCGGATTTGGGCTTGATCAAACGCGCCGCTGAAAATTTCATCAATTCCCTGCGACCCGGCGACCGCGTTTCGATAATCGCTTTTAACACAATCAGGGAAAGCGGCAGAGCGCGGGCGGAAAGCGAGATTTTGATTGAGCTGACCGACAACCGCGAAAGATTGAAAAACGCGCTCGAAAAAGTCCAAACCAGCAACGGAACGCCTTATTACGACGCGGTCTTACAAATCGTCAATAAAGTTTTCCGGGACAAACCGAAAGATGAATATCGCGGACGACGCGCGCTGGTTGCGCTGACCGACGGCTTGGATTCCGTCAGCGCATCGGATTTTGAAGAAGTGCGCGAAGAGTTAAGTGAATCCGGGCTTATAACTTTCTTTGTAAAAGTAAACACGCAGGAATTTTTTGAAGAAAATTTGTTAGGCGATTGCGAGCACGCAATGCGTTTTTCCGTAGCGCAGATCAGGCGCTATTACCGCACATTTTATCGCAACGCGAATCTCGAAAAAGTCTATGATTTCTGCAAGCTCGGCGATTTTGAACGCCTCGACATCAGCCGCAAGCTTTATCAATTAGCGGATTTGGAAATGCAGCAGCTTGCAAAAGTTTCGGGCGGAAAAATCTTTCCCGCTGCCGATTTTACCGAAGCGCGAAACGCCTTTCGCCAGGTCGCCGGAGAAATCGGCACGAATTATTCTCTGGGCTATTACTCCACCAACGAAAAACGCGACGGCACTTACCGCAAAATCGAGGTCAAAGTTAAAAACATTCCCGCCGGTGCGGTAATCAGGGCGAGAGAAGGTTACACCGCGCCGAAAAATTAACGGATAACTTCGACTTTGCAAAGGTTTATATTCGCCCAGTTTTTTATCGGTAGTTATGGCGGTTGCGTCTTCCAGAATTGCCAAAGCCAGACAGCACCTATCGCCTAAAGATAAACCGAGATGTTTGGTTAAGGGTCGAAGTTCGGCAGTTTTTAGCGCTTGGTTTTCATCAAATTCGATAACCGTCAAATCTAAATTGTCGAGAGCCTCCCTAGCCTCTAATACCAATTTGCGTGAAAAAAAGGAGAAAAACTTGTCGTTTAGAGGCGGTCTGTGACCGCCAGAGGTTGATTTTATTGGACGTTGGCGGTCTGTGACCGCCTCTTAACATTTTTCATTTTTTTCACGCAACTCGGTATAAAATAGACATTCCCTTTTCGACCGGTTTTGTTAAAACTTCGGCGACGTTGACGCGGCTGATAACTGAGCTTTCCAAAACCGCTTCTACCCTTTCTTTGCCCTTTTCATTTTGCAGGAAAGCCAAGACTGCCGAAGCATCCAAGACATTTTCAATCATTCTCCGCCTCACGCCGCCGGTCTTCAATCAGTTCATCAGCCAGAGAAACTTCGGGATTTATATATTTTCCGACTAAATCCTGCGCCTTTTTTAATCGTTCCGCCCGCGTAAGGGAAAGACGTAAAGATTTCTCTTCGACTTCTAAATCCAAATCTTGTCCTGCCTTCAAATTCAACTGTTCCAAAACTTTTTGCGGAAGCTGTATTTTCCCGCCGGGTTCGATTCGTGTTTGAAAAACTTCCATTGCTTTTTCCTCGCTGTCGCCATTGTATTATCATATAAATCGTATGGCAACAAAATTTAATCGCATCTGTTTACTTGTTCTGGACAGCGCGGGCATTGGCGAAATGCCCGACGCGGCGGATTGGGGCGACGCCGGAAGCGACACGCTCGGCAACACTTTGAAAATGTACAAAGCGAATCTGCCGAATCTGCAAAAATTGGGCTTGGGCAATATTCGCCCGCTGGAAAATGTTCCGCCGCTGGAAAATCCGGTTGGCAGTTACGGCAAATGCGCTTTGAAATCGAACGGCAAAGACACGACGACCGGGCATTGGGAAATGGCTGGCATCGTTCTCGAAAAGGCTTTCCCGACTTTTCCACAGGGTTTTCCACAAAGGATACTCGAGGAATTTGTGGAAAAAACAAACGTTCCCGGCGTTCTCGCCAACGTTCCCGCCAGCGGCACGGAAATCATCAAAGAATTCGGCGAAGAACATATTCGCACCGGCAAACCGATTGTCTATACTTCCGCCGATTCCGTCTTTCAAATCGCCGCGCACGAAGAAGTTATCCCGATTGAAAGGCAATACGAAATCTGCGAAATCGCCCGCCGCATCCTCGACGGCGAAAACAAAGTCGGTCGCGTCATCGCGCGTCCTTTCCTCGGCACAAACGCCGAAAACTTCAAGCGCACCGAAAACCGCCACGATTACGCCGTTCCGCCGCCGCGCGAAAATCTCCTGCCGCTTTTACAGGAAAAAGGCTTCGACGTTGTGGCAATCGGCAAGATCGCTTCGATTTACGACTCGCTCGGCGTAACCGAAGATTTGAAGGCGAAAAACAACAACCAATCAATTGACCAGACGATAAACGCCCTGAACGCCGATTCGCGCGGCTTGATTTTCTCAAACCTAGTGGATTTCGATATGCTTTACGGACACCGCCGCGACCCCGAAGGTTACGCCCGCGCGTTGGAAGATTTCGACCGAAGGCTTCCCGAAATCCTCGACGCCTTGCGCCAAGACGATCTTTTCATCATCACCGCCGACCACGGCAACGACCCGACTTATCGCGGCTCAGACCACACCCGCGAATACGCGCCGCTCCTCGTTTATGGCGAGAATGCCAAACAAGGCATAAATCTCGGAACACGGGAAAGTTTAGCCGACATCGGGCAGACGATTGCGGAGAATTTTGGTTTAGAATTAAAGGATGGAACAAGTTTTTTAAGTGAGATTGAATGATAAATTATCTTCGGACCAAATTATCAATGTAGTCAGCTATCTTAACGTATATTTCTTCTCTCTCATTGTCGTCCATTTTGCTTAATGAAGTCTTTGGGTCATTGATTGCTTGGAATTTTGAAAGATTTTCGTCTTTTATAAACCTACAAGGCTTTAAAATTACTGGAAGAATAACTTTACTTTAAAATGATAGCTGATAGTTTTGAGTTTTTCTTTCAACTATCAGTTATTTCACAAGTTTTTTATTAAATTTGTCCAGCCAACCTATAAATTATTCCGATAAAAGCTCTGCATCTTTTTCCGTATAATCTGCCAAGCCGAGAATGCTCCAGCTTAAAAGAGCTAAACCCATTGTCAGCGGTAAGTATCTGATTCCTATCAGAAAAGCAGGCAAAGTAAAAACAATTAGTAAACCTAAAGTGATAATCGGTGCAAAACGTTTCCAGGGTTTTACCTTTCCAGCGAACAATGCCATTGCCGTAAAAAGAATCGGGCAAACTAAAAGCAATATATAATTAAACCCGATTTCCAACATTCTATTTGCTATTTCCGACTGCAAAAGGAAAACTTTAACTAAAGAGCTTAGTGTTGATAAAATAAAGCCAATTACCGCTAAACCGACTAGTATTTTACCAATTATTCCGCGCCCGATTGCACCGATAAAATAAAAGCCTAAAAGACCTGCAAATAATGCCGGATAAACCAAAATAGCAAAAGAAAGATGCTCGATTCGATACAATAAAGTATTCAAAACGTCAAAATCCTGTGTTGTAGTCAAAAATGCGCTGTTTGGATAGAAAGTATTTAAAACGCCCCAGATAAAAGCGATTATCGCTCCGGTAATACAGAAAAGCCCGCAAAACCTGGCGAGTTTTCGATTGTCCATAATTTTCTCCTCGATTTTTACTGAATTTTAAAACGTCCCGTTTATTTATACAAAAAGTGGGAACTAAATAAAAGCCGCAGTCGTTTGTCCTTGCAGCATTTATCTTCAGGAGGAAAAAATGAAAAAATTCGGTTTTATAATTTTTATAGCGGCATTATCGTTTGGAATCGTGTCGGCGCTAAATTGCAGCGTCGGGAATTTCGGCGGCGCTATCGGTTTCGACAGCATTAAAGGTTCGGGAAACGTTAAAAGCGAAATACGAACCGTTTCGGGTTTTAATAAGGTGAGAGCGGGCGGCGCGGTTAAGGTTGAAATTATTGCCCGGAAAGATTTCAGCGTCGAGGTCGAAGCCGACGATAATCTGCTTCCTTATATTAAAACGGAAGTTGACGGCGGCAGTCTCAAGATTTATTCGGAAGGAAGAATAAAACCGCAAAATCAGATTCGCATACGCATCTCCATGCCCGAACTTGCCGGTCTGGATATTTCGGGCGCTTCGAGCGGAATAGTTTCAAACGTAAAAGCGGAATCGCTTGATCTGGAAGCAAGCGGCGCGTCTAAAATTAATATTGACGGCGAAGTTGAAAATCTTGTTGTCGAGGCGAGCGGCGCAAGCACGATTGACGCGGAAAATCTGAAAACTCAGGAAGCCGTCGCTGACGCGAGCGGCGCGAGCAAGGTAATTGTTTCGCCGTCGGCTAAATTAAAAGCTGAGGCTTCGGGCGCAAGCACCGTTTATTACACGGGTGAACCGCAAAGCATTGACAAAAATTCTTCGGGTGCAAGTTCGGTTAAGAAAAAGTAATTTTTTATAATTTAGCCGCGAAAAAGCACAAAAACTCAAAAAAATAATTTTGCGTCTTTTGTGCTTTTTTGCGGCTGCTCTTTTTAGGTTTCAACTGCCTGAGTTTTTATTCCCACCAACCTTCCTTCCGCATCCAGCCCGACAAAGTAAACGTCTAAATTTATCCTGCCGACCTTAAACACTTTCAAATCCTTCAAATTTTTCTTTAACAAATCTCTGAGGTTAGCGAATTTCCCTGCTGTCTCAGCCTCTTCTTCGCCAAACCAATTTTGCATTTTGGTCAGATGCTCGAAAAATTCGTCAAAATCTCTTTCTTCCACCGGCGTATTTTTTGGCTGCTTAATCTGCTCTAAAAGATTTTCCGCCGTGACGCTCTCGGATTTTTCACCAAAAAAAAGGAAAATTTCGGCATCGGTCTCGCTCATGTAGTACAATCCCTCGACTGCCTTTTCAATTTTTTCAGCCAAATTTTTCTTTTCTTCAAAATTTTTCATTTTTTTTCTTCTTTTCGGCATAAATTTTTGTCTTTTTTAGGGCGCAAAGCTAGTCTAACACAAACAAAAATCCTGCCAAGTTCCTGTAAAAAAAAGCCTTTGCCGTCTCGCAAAAAAATTTTCAAAAACCTGTGGATAATTCCTTGCATTCCGCTTTTTTTTATGTTAATCTTTCTCCCGTTTTCAGATAAAAAAATCCCTGTAAGTTATTGAAAATAAATTACTTAAAGTTTTACCTTAGCTTTTAAGCAGCTTTCCACAAGCCTGTGGAAAACTCTGTGGAAAACTTTTCAAAATCGCTCTTAAAAAAGCTGAAAAGTTACCAAAACTGAAAGGTTTGTGAGGATTTAATGAAGACGCTTTCTAAGATTTTCATAAAAAGTTTTAATTACAAAAAATTGCTTAAAAGTTTCAGCAAAGTTTCAAGAAAAATTGCGGAGAAAAACTATGGATATTTCGTTGGAAAATAAATCTACAGACAAAGATGTTTGGGGCAGTATTCTTCAATCAATGGAAAAACGCTTGAACCGGCATATATTTGATGCATGGTTTCGCCCGGTCGAGTTTGAAGGCTGTGATGAGTCGGAGAGGGTTTTACGCCTCCGCGCCAGCCAGGTTACCAAAGACTGGATAAATACAAACTATTCGGAAGCCATCGGGCAGATAATGAAGGAACTGA
>DATHTS010000385.1:0-1813 GCA_035462935.1 Pyrinomonadaceae bacterium | reverse complement strand
TCGGCTCGGAAGGCGATGTACCCGTTCCGGGCGAGTACGACGGCGATTTGAAAACGGATTTGGCTGTCTGGCGACCTTCGACCGGCGTTTGGTATATTTTGCGAAGCTCCGACGCTTCTTACGACATTCGCCAATTCGGCGTCGGAACTGATAAACCGGCGCAGGGTGATTTTGATGCGGACGGTAAAACAGATATTGCGGTTTATCGCCCGAATACCGGCGTTTGGTATATCTGGAAAAGCACGGATAATGATTTTATTATTACGGGTTTCGGCTTGAGCGAGGATTTGCCCGTCCAAGCCGATTACGACGGCGACGGAAGACACGATATCGCGGTTTTCCGTCCTTCAAACGGTGTTTGGTATCTTTTGCGAAGCACCGCCGGATTTACCGCCGCGCAGTTCGGTATTTCGACCGATAAACCCGTGCCTGCGGATTACGACGGCGACGGTTTGAGCGACATTGCTGTTTTCCGCAACGGCGTTTGGTATGCTCTGAGAAGCTCCGACGGCTCGGCTTTTGTCGTTTCCTTCGGCTTGGAAGGCGATATTCCCGCGCCGGGCGGGTTTATCGCTGAATAACTTCGGGCGGATTTATTCTGTCCTGATTGTTAATTTCGTTTGGATAAAAATCCAGATTCACCCTTTACAAATATGGAATTTATTGTTATAAAACTCTCAAAAAACGAAAAAAAATGGAAACTTTTTTTCGGGAATTTGCATCTAGATAGAGAATTCCCCTGAAAAGCAGAGTTTTTTGAATTGAATCATCAATTTTTTTAGATTCAATTTTTGCATTGGCGAATAGAATCGCATTTTTGCTTCGGCTTAATTTAACTTTTTATTTGTCTGGGATAAATAAAAAGCTTTCATTTCAAATTACAATTTAATAAAATAATATCCGCTTTCCCGGAACCGTTACGGCGGAATTTACGGGACTGAATAAAAAATGAAAAAAATATCTTTATTATTTGCTGTTGTTCTGGTTTGTGTTCTGGCTTTTACTTTTTCCTGGACTGAAAACACCGATGCGCAAGCCTTTAAGGTAAACCCGCAAGGCGAGTCGCGTCGGCAAGCCGTTTTTGCCGAGCTGATTCAAACAGCCCGACAGACCGGCGAAATCCGCGTTATTGTTCGGCTTCAAAACGAACTGAAAGCCATTGGCAAAATGCGGCAGCCTGAACTTGCCCGCCATAAATCCGAGATTAAACAATCGCAAGGGGATTTTTTGAGCCGACATAAAAATCGCCGGGTCGAAAAAGTTACCAATTTTGAGTTTATTCCTTTTGTCGCCTTTGAAACCGATGCCGCCACATTGGAGCAGATGAAAAACGACCCGAATATAATCAGCATCGAAAAGGACGAATTTGACGAGCCGCATCTGGCGGAAAGCACTGAAGTCATCGGCGCGCCGACATCCTGGACGAGCGGTTTTTCCGGTCTCGGACAAAACATTGTGATTTTGGATACGGGCGTTGATAAAACCCATCCGTTTTTAGCCGGAAAAGTCGTTTCCGAAGCGTGTTTTTCAACTAGCGCTTCTTCGCAGGGCATCGAAAGCCTTTGCCCCGGCGGAGCTACCCAATCAACTGCGGAAGGTTCGGGCGTAAACTGCGATCCGGCTATTACCAGTTGTTCACATGGAACGCACGTAGCGGGAATCGCTGCCGGACGCGGTCAGAATTTCAGCGGAGTTGCCAAAGACGCGAATATCATCGCTATGCAGGTTTTTTCTAAAGGAACTACCAGCGAAAGATGCGGTAACGGAACACCGCCCTGCACAATTTCCGTTGTGTCGGATCAAATTAGAGCTT
>DATHTS010000384.1:0-9000 GCA_035462935.1 Pyrinomonadaceae bacterium | reverse complement strand
GACGCGGAAGGGAAATTTACCGCAAAAATTGATTTGAGCGAAACGCACGAAGAACTGGGAAAGAAAGGCTACAGCCGTTATGAAGACCTGAATTTCGCCGCGTATTTCACGGATTTGACGACCAACAGAACCGAGCAGCGCCGCTTTGATTTGCGCGTTACGAAGGAAGCGATTCACATTTATTTTATAGGCGAAACGTATTACCGCAGCCCGAATCTGCCTTTGACTTATTTTGTTTCGACCTTTTACGCTGACGGAACACCCGTGTCCGCGAATGTTTCGATAAACGGAAAATACGAAAGTGAAATCCAATTAAAATCAATCGCCCAAATAAAAACAAATGCTCTCGGCGCGGGCAAAATTGAATTTATCGCGCCGAAAAATACGGATGTCGAAAAGGATTTGGAGCTAAAACTCGTTGCCATTGACGGCAGGGGACAAACCGGAAGTTTTGAGGAAGGAATTGATTTCAGCGCGGGCGACAAACTGCAAATCCGCACCGACAAAGCGATTTATAAGCCAAGTGAAACGATAAAGGCAGAAATTGTTTCGACCAAAAAAGACGGGCTTGTTTTTGTTGATTTGGTGAGCGATTGGTCAGTTGTCGAATCACGTTTTGTCCAACTCAAAGAGGGTCGCGGCGAAATAAAATTCCCTTTTAAGCCTGCATTCGCGGGCGAGATGACGATTGCCGCTTACACGGAAATTGCCGACGAGGACGAGGAAGCCGAGATAATCAGCGATTCGCGCGGAATTATTTTTCCGAAGCCGCAAAATCTCTCGCTCGACGCGAATTTTTCGCGTGAAACTTATCGCCCGAATGAAGAAGCGAAGATAAGTTTCAGCATTCTCGCGCCCGACAAATCGCCGGTGGAAAGCGCGCTCGGCGTCGTCATTTTCGACAAAGCGATTGAGGAACGCGCCAAAACCGATGCCGATTTCGGCGGAAATTATCGCGGGATGTTCGAGCGTTTTTACGGTTTATTGGGCTTGAGCGAATCTTTCGGCGGCATCTCTATGAAAGACCTCAACGAAATCAACACTTCCAAGCCGATTTCGCCCGATTTGCAGCTCGCGGCGGAATTGATGCTCGCCAATAACAATTATTATCCGCGTATTTACCGCAGCCGCGAAGATTTTCCGCAGGCGCGGAGCGTTTTCGGCGAATATCTCGACCGGCAGCTTGCGCCGATTGAAGCCGCGCTGAAAAACGCTTACGCGAAGGATTATTCGCGCCCGGCGGACGAGATTTCTTTGCGGAAAATTTTGCTGGAAAACGGAATGGATTTTAGCAGTTTGCGTGATCCTTGGGGCGTCGGTTTTCGCCCGAAATTCGAGATTGAAGGAGCAAATGACGTTTTAGACCTTCAATCGTCGGGCGCGGACAAAAAGTTCGATACGAAAGACGATTTCACCGTCCTGAAAATGAGCTTTTCGTATTTTCTGCCTATCGGCAAAACCATTGACAGAGCCGTTTCGGATTACTACAAAGCGACCGGCGCATTTATCCGCGACTACAAAACTCTGCGGGACGAGCTGCGAAAACAAAATTTCGATCTCGATAATTTCCGCGACCGCTGGAATCGCCCGTATCGGATTGAATTCGGCGTCAATCAGCGAAACTTCAAAATCGTCTTTCGCAGTCTCGGCGCAAACGGCGTGGTTGAAGAACAAAATTGGAACACGGATGATTTCGAGGCTTGGACGAGCGAGATTGATTATTTCGCTGACACTTCCGTGAAAATTCAAAATCTACTGAACGATTTTGCCGGCGAAAAGGGATTTTTTCCGAAAAACGAAGCTGAATTTAAGGAAACTCTCAAAAAGAAAAGTTTTGATTTTGAACAAATCCGAGACGGTTACGGGCAAAATGTTTATCTGACTTTTACAACATATTCGCGTTTTTCCGACAAGCTGAAAATCGAAAACACCGCGAGATACGGCGAAAATCCGAGCCGGAAAACAACACTTGAGCCGGTCACGCAGGAAGTCATCGCCTTTAAAATCCGAAGCAAGGGCGAAGATTTCAGGCAGGAAACTGCCGACGATTTCGATTTGGGGTTTTATTCGGGCGTGATTTCCGAGCAGAGCAGAACAGGCGAGAAAACAAAACCGTCTTTTCCTTTGATAACTTCCGGCGGAAACGGCGCGATTCAGGGCGCTGTAAAAGATGCGATGGGCGCGGTTATTCCGGGCGCAACTATTAAGGCGACAAAAAACGATACCGCGGAAGAATTCCCGGCAGAAACAGAGGCAAACGGCGAATATTTGATCGAAAATCTTCCTTCGGGAAAATACAGCGTCCGCGCTTCATCAATGGGATTTAAAGACTCGGTCATCAGCGACGTTCCCGTTCGCGCAAGCTCGATTACGCGGGCGGATTTTACATTGGAAGCGGGCGCTATAGAGGAAACCGTGACTGTTTCAGCCGGAGTTGTAACAGTAGAAACCACTTCGTCTCAAATTAGTTATGGAAGAGGAAGCGGAAGTGGAATGGGCGATGGTGACGGGGGCGGTGGAGGAGGCGGAAAAAAAGAAGAAAATGTCTCCGAAAATCAGCTTCAAATCTCCACGCCGCGCCTGCGCGAATATTTCCCGGAAACCTTGGTTTGGAATCCCGAAATTATCACGGATAAAAACGGTAAAGCCGAGCTGAAATTCAAACTCGCCGATAACATTACGACCTGGAAGCTTTACACGATTGCCTCGACGAAAAACGGGAAAATCGGTGTGGCGGAAAAGGAGTTTCGCGCGTTTCAGCCGTTTTTTGTTGATCTCGAACCGCCGAAATTTTTAACCGAAGGCGACGAGATTTTTCTGCCGGCGCAGATCAGAAATTATACGGAAAAGAATCAGAAAGTTGATGTTTCGATGGCTAAATCCGATTGGTTTTCCTTCTTAAATTCCGAACGGCAGCATATCGAAGTCGCGCCGAATAACTCGGAAAATGCAGTTTTTGGCTTTAAGGCGATTTCCGCGATTAAAGACGGAAAACAAAGGGTTGCCGCGATTGCAAATAAAGATTCGGACGCGATTGAGAAACCCGTCACTGTGCGACCGAACGGTCAGGAAATCGTCAAAACCGAGTCGAAGATTTTTCGTCAAACAGCCGCTTTTAACGTTGATTTTCCCGCCAACGCTTTGCCGAAAACGCAGAAAGCGGAACTGAAAATTTATCCGAATTTGTTTTCGCACGTTGCCGAATCTGTCGAAGGTCTTTTGCAGAGACCTTACGGCTGCGGCGAGCAGACTATCTCTTCGACGTATCCGAATTTGATGATTCTAAAATTCAGCGACGCGGCGACGCGGGGAAACGGAGAAGCGGAGAAGAAAAATTCCTCTTCAAATTCTTTGCGGGAAAAAGCGAAAAGAAATCTTTTGAAAGGTTACGAGCGGCTTTTAGGCTACCAAACGGCGAGCGGCGGATTTTCATATTGGGGCGGGAATGATTCGGCGGATGTGGCGCTGACGGCTTACGCGATTCGGTTTTTGAATGATGCGAAAGGTTTTATCGAAATTGACGAAGAAGTAATAAAAAAAGCGCAAATCTGGCTGAACGCTCAACAGCGAACTGACGGGAGTTTTGCAAAAAAATATAGCTGGGAAAATTCGGAAGACGCGAGCCGCACGAAACTTTTCACGACATATGTAGCGCGGACTTTAGCAATGCTGCACAAAGATGCTCGCCAGGATGAACTCAACGCGGGCGAGACTCTTTCTCTTCAGGCTTTGCAGAAGGCTTTGGCTTATTTGAAACAGCGAAACTCCGAGATAGGCGAGCCTTACGCGATGGCTTTGTTCGGTCTGGCTTCGCTTGATGCGGGGAATTTGGAAGACGCCTCAGCGATTGCGGAAAGACTGGAAAAAATGGCGATTGAAGAAGGCGACGCGGTCTATTGGAATCTCGAAGACAACACGCCTTTTTACGGCTGGGGAGCGGCGGGAAGGATTGAGACGACGGCGCTGGTTTTGCAGTTGCTCATACGAGACGCGGAGACGCGGGGACGCGGGGACGCGGCGAGAGATGAGTTGATTTCCAAAGCCACGATGTTTCTGCTGAAAAACAAAGACCGCTACGGAGTCTGGTATTCGACGCAGACGACCATCAATGTTCTCGATGCTTTTCTTGCAGCGTTAGCAGAAACCCGCACGTCAGCAAGAACGGAAAATCAGAATATCGAAATTTTACTCAACGGCGTAAATCTTCAAAATATTTCCGTTTCACCCGACCAAATTACGCCGGTAATTTTGGATTTATCCGGTAAAATCAGCTCGACCGAAAACCGCATCGAAATAAAATCTTCGGCGAATTCTTCACTAATGTCGCAGATTGTCGCTTCGCATTACATTGATTGGCGCGACGCGGAAATTTCCAGCCAAAACGCCAACGGCTCGCGCCAGATTCGCCTTGATTACAAATGCGACCGGCAGACGGCGGAAATTATGCAGGAAGTCGTTTGCTCGGTCAAAGCCGAAAGAGTTAGCGGCTACGGAATGCTTTTAGCGGAAATCGGTCTGCCGCCGGGCGCGGACGTGAGCCGCGAATCTTTGCAGGCAGCGATGGAAGCGGATTGGAGCTTGAGCCGTTATGATGTTTTGCCCGACAGAATCATCCTTTATATGTGGTCGAAAGCGGGCGGCACCCGGTTTAATTTCAAATTCAAACCGCGCTACGGCATCAACGCGCAAACTCCGGCTTCTACGATTTATGATTATTACAATGAAGAAGCGAAAGCGACGATTGCGCCTTTGAAATTCCAAGTAAAATAAAAACCGGATGGAAAATTGATTATTCTATCCATCCTGTTTTTATTTACTGCCGGATTTACTCGACATTTCTATTTCCGTCTAACACGATTTCGGGAAACGCCTGCGCAAACTGCTCACGCGGTTTTGAGTCAATCTCGCCGCGCAGAGGGCGCGAGCCGACATTCGGCTTGAAATTGCCGCTTTCGTCGTAAAGCCTTCGATACTGCGCCGTGTTGCGAATCACGCCCTGCACGTAGCCTTTGGTTTCGCGGAACGGAATCGCTTCGACGTATTCGTCCATCTCGAGCGGCAGCGTTTTCGACCATTGGACGACGCGACCGGGACCGGCGTTGTAGGCGACCGCCATAAACTCGATGCGCCCGTATTTTGTAAGCTGCTCGCGCATATAAGCCGTGCCGAGTTCGATATTCAGAGACGGGTTATAGAGAGTTTCACCGAAAATCGCTGTTGTGCTTGCGCCGTATTTTTGCGCCATTGACCGCGCTGTTGGAATCAAAAGCTGCATTAAGCCGTAAGCGTTGGCGTGTGATTTGGCATTTGGGTCAAAAATCGTTTCCTGACGGATAAGCCCGGCAACTTGATACGGGTCTAAACTTCGCTGTTTCGCCCAGTGCTTGATGTCGTTCCAATGCGTGAGCGGATAAAAAATATCCCATTCCTCGCGCCCCATTTCTTCGGGAAACATTTGCGCGTAATCGGGATAGCTTTTCGCCAGAGCAAGCAAAGCCCTGACGTTATCACCTTTCATACGGTAATGTTTTGCCAGCGCAAGATTGATTTTCGGGCTGTTTTGCGCGGTTCGCCTCGCTTCTTCGAGTTCTTCAACCGCCCAATCGAAAAGCCCGATTGTGTTGAGTTCTTCAGATTTTCCGGCGCGTTCCATTTCCTTCGGCGTGGCGGTTTCGGCGGCGACGGTTACGGTTTTCAGATTTTCAACCGCTTTCGGAACGAGAGAATTTGCCGGAAACTGCGGCGGAGTCTGACATTTTCCCTGCCCGCGCAGCGATGTCAATCTCTGCAAGGCGGTATAGCCATACCAATTCGCGCCGTAGCGATAAACAACCGCGTCATACAAAGCGCAGGCTTCGGGAATTTTGCCGGCTCTTTCCGAATTTCGCGCCGCCCAGTAGCCGGCTTTTCCGCGATTGGTCGAATCGCGGTCAACATATCGCGCCAGATGTTCGATCAACATCTGCGAGGATTTCAAATAATTTTGGTTTTCGTGTTCGAGCCACGCAAGTTCAAACTGCGCCTGCGCGACATCAATCGCATCCGGGTATGAGAAAACAGCCGAGCGCAGAAAATAGCTTTCATCCGGTTTGTTGCGCGCGTCGCGTGCCGCTAAACCGACATCAACAAATGCCTTAGGAGTTAATTTGCTGTTCGGAAACTTTTGGCGCATTTCCTCGACAGTTGATCGCGCCTGCGCCCACTGCCGCGCTTTGGCATAACCGACGGCGAGCTCGTAATATGCTTGCTCTTTTTCCGCCGCGTTCGGTGAAATAGAATTAAAAATGCCTTGCGCTTCCGCCATTTTTCGTTGGTTAGCGTAAGCGATTAAGCGGTTTAGCTGGATTTCCGGTGTAACCGCGCTGAAAAAGTTTCTGATTAAATCGTCATACGCTCGCAAGGCGTCCGCGTAATTTTTCGCCTTGAAGAGCTTATCGGCGCGAACCGTGATTTCTTCCGCCGTCTGCGGAGTTAGCGGCTGTCCGAGCGCGGTTAATTTCGCTTCGGCTTCCTTGGCGGCATTTGAACCCGCGCCGTAAAAATAAACCTGGCGGTAAAATTTAACCGCTTCCGCTTGATTTGTCTGCTGTTCAAAGGCTTTCGCCGTTTGAAGCATCGCGTCCGCGTTGTGCTTTTCATTCAAATCTTTCAGAAAATTCGGAACTTGCGCGACTTGCCCGTTTTGCAGAGCGCTCTGCGCCCAGAGCAATTTGGCTTCTTTGGCTTTTAAAGAAGAAGGAAAATCACGCGCGAGTTCCGAGAAAGCCGACATCGCTCCGGCGTGATTTCCGGCTTGCTGCAAAGCCCTTCCGCGCAGCCACAAAGCGTAATCCGCCAGATTAGTTTTTTCACGAAAAACGTCGGAATTTAAGATTTCCGCCGCGCCCGCGTAATCGCTCAATTCAAAGCGAATCCGCGCCCGCAAAAGCCGCGCCAGCGCCGCCGTTCGCGTTCTCGCATAGCGCGTTTCGATACCGGCGACGGTCGCTTCAGGCGGCAGTTTCCCGCCGCGCGTGATCAGCCGCAAAGATTCCAGAGCCTGATCTTCCGACGCCGCCGAAGGCTGCGCCGAGCAGCTTATCGTAAAAGGCGCGAGCAGAAGCCCTAAAGCGAAAATAAAAACGGTAAAAATTGAATTAAAGTTAAAGCGAAAGTTTTTGTGAAACAGCATTTTAGTCATTGTTACTCCGAAAATTTATGATGCGGGAAAAAAGAAGCGTTTTGTCCTTTCTGAAAAATCTCTTTTCAAAAAATTAGTTCTGGTATATGATAGCAAAGAAAATTTTCCCTTACGGTGATAATTATGAAAAAATTCCTTTCCGTAGTTTTGTTTGTTTTACTCTTTTCGATCTCGAACATGGCGCAAACGCCGACTCCGACGCCAATCGAAGATAATGATATTGTAAAGATTTCTACCACCTTGATTCAAATTGACGTAACCGTTACTGATAGAAGCGGCAAAATCATCAAGGATTTGAAGGCGGAAGATTTCGAGATTTACGAAAACGGTAAAAAGCAGGAAATCACTAATTTGTCGTTTATCTCCAACATTAGAGAACAAACCGTGTCGGAGGCGAACAGAAACGAAAAGATTCCCGCTCCGCCGCCGCCAGCCGCGACCGTCAGACCCGAACAAGTCAGGCGGACACTCGCGCTGATTGTTGATGATTTAACGCTGTCGTTTGAAAGCACCTACTATGTTCGGCGCGCGCTGAAAAAATTTGTTGACGAGCAGATGCAGCCCGGAGATTTGGTGGCGATAATCCGCACCGGCGCGGGCATCGGCGCGCTCCAGCAATTTACGACCGATAAACGACAGCTTTATGCGGCGATTGAAAAAGTGCGCTGGAATCCTATAGGATCAGGCGGAGTTTCGGCTTTTGCGCCGATGGAATCTTTGCCGCCGGGCGGAGAAGATTCTTCGGACGAAGAAGAAATTGGAGTAAGAGACCCTGAAGTCGAGGCAAACAACTTCCGCGAGAGCGTTTTCGCAACCGGCACTCTGGGCGCAATCAATTACGTCATTCGCGGAATGCAGGATTTGCCCGGTCGCAAATCCGTGATGCTTTTCTCCGACGGATTCGCGCTTTTCACGCAGGATTCTCTGGGTTTCAGGGAATCGTCGAGAGTTTTGGATTCGTTGCGGCGATTGGTTGATCTGGCAAACCGAGCTTCGGTCGTCGTTTATACGATGGACGCGAGAGGCTTGCAGACGCTCGGTTTGACGGCGGCAGATGACACGAGCGGAAGAACGCCCGCGCAAATCGAACAGGCGCTTTCCTCGCGCCGCGCTAAACTTTTCGATACGCAGGACGGCTTAACCTACCTCGCCAAGCAAACCGGCGGGCTTGCCGTCATCAACAACAACGATTTGAGCGGCGGGATTCGCCGGATGCTCGACGACCAAAGCTATTATCTTATCGGCTATCAGCCCGACGATGAAACTTTCGACCCGAAAACGCGCCGTTTTAATAAGCTCGAAGTAAAAGTAAAGCGCGAAGGCGTCAGAGTTCGCTACCGCAGCGGCTTTTTCGGCATCAGCGACGAACAAATTAAGAAACCGAACGATCAAACTTCCCAGGAGCGGCAAATTGTAAACGCGCTGACCTCGCCATTTGCGATCAATGAAGTTTCCTTGCGGTTAAACGCTCTTTTTGCCGACGATGCGAAACAAGGCTCGTATATTCGCTCGCTTCTGCACATCCGGGCGCAGGATTTGAAATTTACCGACGAAGCGGACGGAACTAAAAAGGCGGTTTTCGACGTTCTGGCAATGAACTTCGGCGACAACGGAGTGCCGGTTGACCAACTCGGCAAAACTTTTACGATAAACGTCAAGGAAAATTCCTATCAAAAGATTCTAAAAGAAGGTTTTATATACGACTTCGCTTTTCCGGTGAAAAAACCCGGCGCGTATCAACTCCGCATCGCGCTTCTGGATAAAACAACGGGCAAAGTCGGCTCGGCAAACCAGTTTATCGAGATTCCGAATGTTAAGAA
>DATHTS010000383.1:0-4530 GCA_035462935.1 Pyrinomonadaceae bacterium | reverse complement strand
GCATTTTGTCCGAAGCCACGACGCCGATTTTTTCCTGACGGTTTCCGCGCCCGGTTTTCCCGCTTTCGCCTCCGCCGATTCCGACGGCTTCCGAAAAGGTTTCAACAACTGACGAAGCCGTATCGGTTACGGTTTCAACCGCCGAGGCAATCGTTTCCGTAATGCTTTCGATAAGCGAAGCGTCTTCTTCCGGCGTTTCATCGGCAGCGGCTGCTTCCCGTGAATCGGTATCCCCGGCTGAGGCGTTTAATTCCTCGGTCGCCGTTCCTTCTTCAACGGCTTCGCCCCGCGTTTCTTCAATCTCTTCTTCTTTCTTTTTTCTTGGCATTTTCTTTCTTCAAACTTTTACGCTTGAGCCTCTTTCGCTTGCGCTTCCTTTTCCTGAATCAAGGTATAAACCCGCGCTAAAGTTTTCTTTTCGCGCCGAATATCGTTAACCGTTTCGCCGACGCCCAATGTTTTCTTAAACTTCAGGCGAAAGAGCGATTCCTTTAAGCTCTCGGCTTGCTCGCGCAATTCATCCAATTCCATATCTCGAAGTTGGTCTAAAATTTCGGTTCTTTTCATTTCCTAAACAATGCCTCCTTCCAAATCGGCACGGGTAACGAATTTCGTTTTGATAGGAAGCTTTTGAGCCGCGAGTTTAAACGCTTCACGCGCTAAATCCTCGTTCACACCTTCGATTTCATACAAAATTCTGCCCGGTTTGACGACCGCGACCCAATGATCCGGCGCGCCCTTGCCGCTTCCCATACGAGTTTCCGCCGGTTTTTTCGTACTCGGCTTGTCGGGAAACATTCGAATCCAAATTTTTCCGCCGCGTTTGACGTGGCGCGTCATCGCAATACGCGCCGCTTCGATTTGACGGTCGGTAATCCAGCCCGGCTCTAAAGTTTTCAGTCCGAAATCTCCGAAATTTAATTTGTCGCCGCGCTGCGCCTTGCCGCGGTTACGACCTTTCATTACCCTTCGGAATTTCACTTTTTTCGGCATTAACATAATTGCTTACTCCGTTATATAAAAAACAAATTCAATCTAGCCTCTATCGTTTCGGTCACGACGGCGAGGTCTTCTATCGCGGTCACCGCGTCCGCCGCCTTTTTCTCTTAATTCGTTTATCGGGTCGGTCGTCGTTCCGCGAGCCATCGAAGCATTCGGATCGAGAATTTCGCCGCGATAAATCCAAACTTTCACGCCGATCACGCCGAACGTCGTATGCGCTTCGGCAAAGCCGTAATCAACATCCGAGCGCAGAGTGTGAAGCGGAAGCTGTCCTTCCAAAAACCACTCGGTGCGGGCGATTTCCGCTCCATTTAAGCGTCCGGCGCACATTACTTTGACTCCTTCAGCGCCGAAACGAAGCGTTTCTTCCATAACCTTTTTCATCGCCCGGCGAAACGCGATTCTCTTTTCAAGCTGCTGAGCCACTTTTTCCGCCTGCAATTGCGCGTTGAGTTCGGGTTTACGGATTTCCTGAATCGAAATCAGCACTTCGCGCTGTGTCTTTTTCGACAAATCCTCTTTCAATTTCTCGATTTCCGAACCTTTTCGACCGATGATAATTCCCGGACGCGAAGTATAAATAATAATTTTCAAACGATTGGCGGCACGCTCAATGTCAATATGCGAAACGCCCGCGCCGCTGAAACGCTTTTTCAAATCGCGTTTCAAATCCAAATCTTCTTCTAGAAATTCGGCAAATTCGTTTTTGGCAAACCAATGCGAGTGCCAATCCTTGTTGTATCCGACTCTAAACCCGTAAGGGTGAACTTTTTGACCCATAATTTTATAATTTTATTGTCTTTCCAACTGCTCGTTTTCATCCAACTGGCGCTCTTCCGCTTCATCGCTGCCCGTTTTTTCCTCTTCCGTTTGAGCGGCTACTTTTGCCGACCCTTCCGGCGCAGTTTCTTCCGCCGAAACACTTTCCGTTTCTTCGGGTGAAGTTTCTTCCGCTTTTATCTCTTCAACCTGAACGTTTTCGGTTTCTTGCTCCTGAACTTCAACGGCTTCCGTTGCTTCAGCCGCCGTTGTTTCCGCCGTTTTAACTTCCCCGGCTTTAGTTTCCTTCAAGGCTTTAGCTTTTTTCTTCTGTTCAGCCTTCACGCCGACCTTAACATCTTCACCCTCAACGGCTTTTCCTGCCGGTTTATCAGCTTTTTTCGGAGCTTTTTCTTCTTTCTTCGGCTGACCTTCGCTGGAAACCTCAATCGTGATATGGCAGTAATGACGCTGTTCACGATACGCGCGACCTTGCGGCGCGGGGCGCATCCGGCGACGATTCTTGTGCGGTCCCATATCAACAAAACAAGCCTTCACCCACAAATCATCCGGGTCAATGGCAATGTTTTGCTGTTCCGCCAGATAAGTGGCATTGGCAATCGCCGAATTCAAACACTTGGTAATCGGCTGCGCCGCCCGCTTGTTCGTGAACTTCAAAATCGCCAAAGCCTGCGACACATTGCGCCCGCGAATCAAATCAATCACCAGCCGCGCCTTCTGCGGCGAACCTTTGATACCTCTTAATTTTGCTATCGCTTCCATAATCTTTTAATGGATAACGGATAATGGACAATGGATAATGGATTTATTTTCCACTTTCCGTTTTCCATTTTCCATTATTTTCTCTTTGCCGCCTTCTCCGCTTTCGTTCCCGGATGTCCTTTAAAGGTTCTGGTCGGGGAAAATTCACCGAGTTTGTGTCCAACCATATTTTCCGTGATAAAAACCGGAATATGGCGTTTGCCGTTGTGAACGCCGAAGGTCAAACCGACCATATCCGGCGTGATTGTCGAACGACGCGACCAGGTTTTAATCGCCGGCGGTTTCTTACCCGTTTCGCGGATTCGCTCTAAAGTCCGCATTACGCTTAAATCAATAAAAGGTCCTTTTTTAACTGAACGTGGCATAATTTTTATTTCAGATTTCAGATTTCAGATTCCAAATTTGAAATATGGAATTTGGAATTTGGAATTACTTTCTTCTTCTGTCGCGCACGATCATATTTTGCGTGCGTTTGTTTCGTCGTGTTTTATAACCGCGAGTCGGCTGTCCCCAAGGCGTTACCGGATGGCGACCGCCGGAAGTTTTACCTTCGCCGCCGCCGTGCGGGTGATCAACCGGGTTCATCGCAACGCCGCGCACCTTCGGTCTTTTACCCATCCAGCGCGAGCGCCCGGCTTTTCCTAAACTGACATTTTCATGTTCGGGATTGCCGACCTGACCGACCGTCGCCATACAAACCACGGGGATTCTGCGAACCTCGCCCGAAGGCATTCTAAGCTGCGCGAAATCGCCTTCTTTTGCAACAACCTGAGCAAATCCACCCGCCGAGCGAACAAGCTGTCCGCCTTTTCCGGGGCGAAGCTCGATATTGTGAACCTCAGTTCCGAGCGGAATATTTTTAATCGGCAAAGCATTTCCCGGCAAAATATCGGCTTCTTCTCCGCTCATCACGGTCGTTCCAACCTTGATACCAACCGGCGCGATAATATAACGCTTTTCGCCGTCGAGATAACTGATTAAAGCGATATTTGCCGAGCGATTCGGATCGTATTCGATTTGCGTGACTCTGCCCGGAATACCAAATTTATTGCGCTTAAAGTCAATAATTCGATAGAAACGCTTATGACCGCCTCCGCGCCGGCGAACTGTTATACGCCCGTCGCTGTTGCGCCCGGAAATTCTCGTTTTAGGTTCAAGCAAAGATTTTTCCGGCTTTGCATTCGGTGTCAACTCGTCGCGCGTCAAATACGTTTGATAACGCCGCGCCGGTGATGTCGGTTTTAATTTCTTAATTCCCATCTTTCAATTTCGGAATGCGGATTTGGGATTTCGGATTTTGCTGTTTAAGCCCCGTTTCCCTTCTTTCCGCGAAATAAATCAATTTTACGAAAAGCGAAAATTAAATCCGCAATCCGCAATCCCAAATCCGCAATCCCTAGATTGCTTCCGCGTAATCAACCATCGGCTCGCCTTTACGCAAGGTCACGTAAGCCTTTTTCCAATTCGGGCGACGACCTTCGATGCGACCGCGCCGCTTTATTTTGCCTTCGTAATTTATCGTGCGAATCTTGGCGACTTTTACGCCGAAAATTTCTTCAACCGCCCGTCTAATATCGTCCTTTCCCGCTTTGCGCTCAACGCGAAACGTCAAGACTTGTCCTTCATCTTCATCGGTCGTTACTTCTTTTAATAAAACCGATTTTTCCGTGACAACAGGCGACTTCAAAACGTCCCAAACATTCAATTCTTTCTTCATTACTCAGCCGCCTCCTCTTTCGTTTCCGTCGTTTCTTCGGCAGTTTCAGTCGTTTCTTCCGCGCCGGTATTTTCCGCCGTTTCGTCTGTCTCCGCGCTCACTTCGGAAGTTTCTTCAGCTTTTATTTCCTCAGGCTGTTCCTTCTCCGCGTCCCCGCGTCCCCGCGTCTCCGCGTCCAGCCGTCTGCCGCAGCGCTCCCAGCTCCAACTCGCTCCTGACCCCCATTGTTCCTTCCGGCCTCAGTTCCCGCCACCACTGCTGCAGCGCCG
>DATHTS010000382.1:0-4892 GCA_035462935.1 Pyrinomonadaceae bacterium | reverse complement strand
AATTGCCGATTTTTTTATTGACGACAATCTCGCCATCAACAAAAAGCGTCTGAAATCACTGCTCCGCGAAATCATCGCCGCCGACGCGCAGCTTCCGTGGGTAGCACAAATCAGCGCGAATCTTTTAGCCGATGAGGAATTGGTTGATTTGATTGCGGATGCGGGCGGTAAATGGATTTTTATCGGGATGGAGTCAATTGACCCGGCAAATATGGCTTCGGTCAACAAAAATTTCTCAAAGCCCGCCGACTATAAACAAGTTCTCGACCGTCTGGCAAAACGCAACATTTACGCGATTACGTCCTTTATTTTCGGAATGGACAACGACACGCCGGGAGTCGGCGCGCGCACCGTCGAACAAATCGAAAGCTGGTCGCCCGGACTTCCGGTTTTCGGGCAATTAACGCCGTTTCCCGCCACGCCGCTTTATGACAGATTGGAAAAAGAAGGGCGGATGCTGCGCCCGAAACACTGGCTCGATTTCGCGCCTTTCGTAATGGCGCACACGCCGCTTAAAATAACGGTTGAAGAAGCCCGCGAGGAAACCATTTCCGCATGGTCGAGGTCTTACAGTCCCGAAAGAAATGCCGAAGTGATCGAAGCGCTCAAAGACAAGCCGATTGGTTATCGCATCAGTCACTTGGTTTCGCGCTTCTTCTTCCGCGGAATTTACTTTCCGCAGATGAATAAACGAGCGTGGTTGAAATTGCTTTTTGAAAACCGCAAACCGATTCTCAGTTTGACGAAAGAAGGCTTAAAAACTTGGCGTAAGGCTCGGCGCGAGCGTTCGAGCCAGCCTATAAATGACAATGTATTCGATTGAAATAACAAAAGTTTTCGCTTAAAATGTTCACTTAAAGAAAACCGTAATTCTTCATAAAACCCTCACTCGCAGCAGGAGGCAGTTGTTTTATGAAAATATTGCTTGTCTATCCTATTTTCCCCGATACTTACTGGAGTTTCCGCCACGCATTATTGTTTGAAGGCAAAAAAGCGGCTTTTCCGCCGCTTGGACTTTTAACCGTTTCAGCTATGCTGCCTGAAAAATGGGAACGGCGTCTCGTGGATATGAATGTCGAACCGTTGACCTCAGCCGATTTAGAATGGGCGGATATTGTCTTTGTCAGCGCGATGCTCGTGCAAAAGGAATCTCTCGAAGAAGTCGTCCGCTTATGTAACGAGATGGGTAAACGGGTTGCCGTCGGCGGTCCGTATGTTTCGACCAATGCGGAGCAGTTGGATAATGCCGATTTTATCTTTATTGGCGAAGCGGAAACGACTTTGCCGGAATTTATCGTGGATTTAAAGCTCGGCTGTCCGAAACACACATACGAAGCCGACGAGCGACCTTCGCTTTTAGAAACGCCCGCGCCGGATTTCGGATTAATTGATTTAAGCCGTTACAGCGCAATGAATGTGCAGTATTCGCGCGGCTGCCCGTTTCAATGTGAGTTTTGCGACATTATCGAGATTTACGGGCGCGTCCCGCGCACCAAATCAAACGAACAGATGTTAGCCGAACTCGACGCGCTTCGGCTCGCGGGCTGGCGTGGACTTGTCTTTATCGTTGATGACAATTTTATCGGCAACAAACGAAACGTCAGAAAATTTTTACCCGAACTTATCCAATGGTCTGAGCGAAACGAATTTCCCTTCTCCTTTATCACCGAGGCAAGCGTCAATCTGGCGGAAGACGACCAATTACTCCAAATGATGGAAGATGCGGGATTTCGCCGCGTCTTTCTCGGCATCGAAACGCCGGTCGAAGAAAGCCTCAAAGAAGCTCAAAAAGGGCAAAACACGCGGCGCGATTTGCTTGAATCGGTGCAAAAGATTCAAAGCTACGGGATGGAAGTGATGGCTGGCTTTATCGTCGGGTTCGACAACGACCCGGAAGACATTTTCGAGCGGCAAATCAAATTTATTCGTGAAAGCGCGATTCCGCTGGCGATGGTCGGGCTTTTAACGGCGCTTCCCGACACGCAGCTCTGGCGACGCTTGGAGCGCGAAGGCAGGCTTCTAAAGGAAAGCAGCGGAAACAACACCGACTGCTCGTTAAACTTTATTCCGAAAATGAACGAATCGCTCCTTATTGAAGGTTATAAAACCATTCTCAGAAACATTTACAGCCCGCCGGAATATTACCGGCGCGCCTTGGATTGCCTTTCGCGTTTCAAGCAGGATAAGTTAGAGCCGCGCCAAATCAATTTAATCAATGATTTAAAATCTCTTGTCAAAATTATCCTGACGCTCGGAGTTCGTGACCGCGAACGCCTTCAATTTTGGAATTATTTATTCCGCATCATAATGCGCCACCCGCGTAATTTCGCGCACGGTATGACGCTTGCGGCAATGGGCTACCATTTTCGACAAATAACAACCAAATACTGCAAATAGCTGCAAAATGAATAATCTTCGCTTTCTTCTGGAAGAAAGCGAAGATACCGCGCAACCGCGAAAATTCTCCAGCGCTCATTAGTAAATTGATTTAATCCCTTTAGAACCTCTTTATTATTGCCCTAAATCCTTTTCCCATCCAATCCCGACACAGGTAAAACAAGGACTCACACCATTACTTTTACCGCTCCCGCGACATTTCCGGCATTGACTTGCCTGACCGGTTACCAAAACCTGTCCTTTTCCGCCGCAGACGATGCAGGAAGCCTTACCCGGCGCTACATTCCACTTGCCCGTGCCGCCGCACCACGCGCATTTAACCTGCGTGTAATTATCCAATGTTACTGTGTTGTTCATCAATATTTTTCCCCGTCCTGCTCAATGTCGGAATTTTTGGGTTTCTGCTATGGCTCTTCCAAAGATATTTTGAATAATTTGAAGAAATCGGATTTTCGGGAAGCCCGCAGTCATCATCTTCGGGTTCTTTATGGTTAAGGGATAAAATTAATAAATCGGTTAATCCATTGTTATTTATATTAGGTATTTGCTTCATAAACTTTTTCCCTACAGCAAACTGCTCGCATACGCCGGTTTGGAGGATTTATTTGTAAAACTGTCAACTGCTTCGGCTTCATTCTCGTAGATATCAAAAACCGTCAGAAGTCTTGTCACCGTCATCAGTCCGTGAACTTTATCCGATAAATTAAAGAGTTTTAACTCTCCTCCGGTTTTTTGCAGAGTGTTATAACCGGTAACCAGCTCGCCTAATCCGCTCGAATCTATATGAGAAACATTCGCCAGATTCAGCAGAATATTCTTTTCTCCCTTTTCCACTAAAAGACCGAGTTCTTTATGGAGCTCGGCTGAACCTTCGCCAAGTTTTATTTTGCCGTCTAAATCTAAAATGGTAATTAAGCCGTTTTGTCGTTCTGTAATTTTAAGATTTGTCATAAATTTTTCCTTTTTTGTCTTGAAAATAGTAACAATTGCCGGGTAAAACTTTATCCCGCATTTTCTTGAACGATATAATATTCCGATTGTTCCGATTTCCTATACGGCACGCCCAGCTTTTGCAATGCAGTTTCAAGCAGCGAGGCTTCAGCAGAATTTTTACCGTCGAAATTAACCCCGCGCGGATTAAGATTGTAAATAGAGGCAAACGCGCTCTGTTTTGCGCCGTCGCTAATGTTCAAGACCTGTATTTCTTTTTTAGCAAATTCCTTTTCTATCTTATTGTTCTCAGGAATATAGGGAATATTGATATAAACCATTGACCGCCTCCTTTAACCGAATCGTGTGAAACACACGCCGTTTTTAATTCCAAATTTTAAGTCCGCTTAAAATACCGAAAGAATTTTCCTGAACGGTATCGCTTAAATGATAAGATGATCCGCCCGTTGTTTTCTTTCGGTATTTAAGCCCGTCCAATTACCGGTTATTTGTAACATTACCGGGCGCGCTAGCGGTAATGGTGAATTCCGAACCGCTCGGAAGTTCTAGGTTATCCCGTCCCTGCAAAATTACCGTGCCGGCTCCGGCTCCGCCGCCGATTGCCGCTCCGATTGCCGCGCCTTGTCCGCCGCCCGCAACCGCTCCGATAATTCCGCCGATAACCGCGCCGATTCCGGCTCGTGTAACGGTTTTGGTCGTTTGATTGCCATCGCGCACCGCGCCTTCGTTGTTCACATTTACGATATCGCCGTTAGGCTCGCGCACCTGTTCGACAATCCCTGCAAAACGATGCGTGCTGCCGTTTCGCATTCGAATTGTTTCAAAATTCAAAGATAAATTCGCTCTGCCGGAAACAACGCCGGATTTTTCGCCGATCACGCTTCCCTCGATAACCGCGCCTTGATACTGTGACGGTGAAGTAACCGTCATCGTAAACCGGTCGGCATCTTTTGCCGTTTTGGTCGAAAGCGGCGTATCTAAAGTCGCCGTCAGGCTTGTGTTATTCGGAATGACAAAATCGTTGTTGTTATTGCCCGCAGTTGTGCCCGGATAGTTCGCCGAACTCCAACGCGCGTTTTGGTCAATTTTGTCATAGACGCTCATAACCGTGACGGTTTCATTACGATTTTCCAGATATACCCGGCGGCTGATTCGTAATTGACCGTTGTTCATCGGCGTGAACGTAACGTAAAAATCGTTCATCCGGTCGCCTTCGTAATTAAGGGTCAATTCATTCATCGTTGAAGCCGCGCGGATTTGCACCGTGCGCCCGTTATTAGAAGTTTCGGAACGCGCCGCGCCGTCGGCATTAAATGAAACCTGCGGCGATGTTGAAGTTGCAAGCGTTACTTGCTGCCCCCGTTTTTCAATCATCAGGGTTTCAGGCGAAGTCAGCCTGCGTTCCAAATTTCCTCTGGTTCGCTCTCGTTGGTTGGCGTTGTAATTGATATTTGAAATCGCTCTGTCAATCGTCGCCGATACATTATCGCTCTGACTAACGTTAAGCCGGTAAGTTCCGGTTAATCGGGAATCAAATCCGCTAG
>DATHTS010000381.1:0-5416 GCA_035462935.1 Pyrinomonadaceae bacterium | reverse complement strand
TTGGCTAATCGGAATCATTCTTTTCGGTTTGGTTTTAGGCTGCGGCGGTTCGAGCCAAACCTGCACGGGCGAATTGACGGTTGAAGGCAATACATTTCGCGGGATGGACAGAGACATCGAGCAAGCCCAAAAAAATACTTGCAGTAAATACTGCATCGAAGGCGATCCCGCATTTGACGGGATGTATCGAATCTGGCTTGATTCGCCGGAAGGCAAAAAGATGAAAAATCCGGGTAAATGGGCGGCTATGGCGGAAGACAAAACTCTTTTCAAATATGTCGAAGAATGCACGGAAAATTGCCTGCGGAAGCACCGCGAAGGAAAGCAAAATATCGAGGTTAAATGCCAGTGATTTAACTTTCCAAATATAAACCGGAGAAGAAAATGAAAAAAATAATTTTATTTACGATTTTAAGCCTGGCGGCTTTGATTTTTGCCGCTTGCCAAAACACCGAAACGACAAATTCGACCGCGAACAATGCTGCGGCAAACTCGACGGCGAATGCGACGGAAAATAAAAATACAACCGTCGCAAATAATCCGACAACTTCCGCCAAACCGACCGGATTTCCGCCTTCAAATCTTAAGCCTGAAAACGTGAGTCCCGACAAACCGGTTCCGGCTGAAGAATTGCGAAACGCGGTGCTGGCGTGGGAAGGCAAAGAAGTTTCGGTTATCGGCTATCCGAGTTTTCCGACTCTAATGGGCAGCAACATTACTTTGAAAGGCGCGGCGGACGCCGATCCGCAGGATTTTAAGAATCTTTTGGTTGAATGCAGCAGCAAGCAGCAGTTTGGAAATGAATCGGTTGACGGAAAACAGCCGATTGTCGTCAGAGGTGTAATAAAAGGTTATCCTTTCCATGGCGACAAAAATCCGAAAGTTAATTTGCAAGATTGCCAGATAGTTTCTAAAGGGGAATTTTCCGGCGAAAAAGGCGTCGCCGATCCGAGCAAGATTGATCCGAATAAACCGATCCCCGCGGCGGATTTGCACAAGGATTTCTTGAAATGGATGGGAAAACAGGTCGCTGTTACCGGAAATTACAACGGGCACACGAAATCTTCAGGCACTTCCGGCGAAACCATAGATATTCGCATTGACGTGCAAAACGACAAATATCAAACGGTAGTCGAATGCCACATTGCAAATGATCCCGGCGCAGATGACTTCAAGGAAAGAAATAACCGCGTTTTCAAAGGCGCAATCGCGGGCGGGAGCAGCACTTCAGTCACGCTGAAGCCCTGCGAATATGTGAAATAAGGACAATTTTCTCCGCTTGTAAATTTTAAAGTCGCTTTGGCGGAGATTGGAAATAAAAAATTTCTTTTGCTCAAAACCGGGCAAAAGACTGTTGCCGAAAGTGAGGTTTTTGGTAGGAGATGAAAATTGACTCCTTTCTTCCTTTCAAAAATTTCGCTTTCGGCTGCTTTTTGAAGAAGAGAAATGAAAATTTTCGCAGCTTTAATTTTTTTGTTGGTTTTTAGTTCGGTAAGTCTGCGTAGAAGTTTCAATCGTTTTTCTTTTTTTCGAGTTCTAATAGACGAGTAGTTTCCTCGGTTACGCTTGAGGGATTTTGCAAATCATTCGTATCGCGCCAGTTTCCCGCTGTGGGCGGAACGTAAGCCGAAGTCGGGATGGATTGCTGCGGCGGAAGTCCTTTGGCTTCCTGTTTTTTATTTAAAAGCGTCTGTGCCGATTCATAAACATTTTCTTCGAGAGTTTTTTCCGACGGATCGCTCGATTCAAAAAGGAGGGCGAAAATCATCCGCAAAATTCCGCCGAGAAAAGTCAGCAAAGCGACGATGCCAACGAGATAGCCTTCAAATTCCAGAATGCCGACGACAATAATAGCTAAAAGCGGAACGAGCAGAATGCCTGAAAAAAAGAGCATCGCGCCTTGTTTCAACCCTTTTTTGCGCGGCAACATTCCTTTCGGCTTGTTTGAAGCCAGATATTGCGGCAAAGCGCCGCCGCTGGCGATGAGTTCGACGACTCCGGTCATCGTAAACCCGCAGCGCGAGCAAAAGCGGGTTTCATCTGAAATTTGTTCCTGACCACAGCGCGGGCAAAACATAAAAATCTCCTCGAAGTAAAATTTATTCGTCCTTATTCAAAAGCTTGGTCGTGCCTTCCGTTACGCTTCCGGGGCGAGCTAAATCGCCTGTGTCCGGCGCTTTCCATGAATTCATCGGCGGAACGTAAGCAGAGGTCGGCACGGATTGCTGCGGCGGGAGAACATTTTGGCTGGCATTGCCGTGCAAAGCGTTGTAATCTCTTGCAGTTTGCGAAGGAGCTAGTTGTTCTGCATCCCAGGTTTGCGGCTCTTTTTTCAAAAACATAAATGAAAAGAGTATTATCAAAAGCCCGCCCATAAAACCTAAAACTGCTGTAAAAGCAACAATTTCATCCCCGCCCATAATCGCAAAAATCGGGGTAAATAAAAAAGTTAAAATTAAAAACCAAGCCAAACCGAGTTTCCAGCCGTTCGAACGGGTGAACCAGCCTTTTGGTTTATTGTAGATTTCCGCCAATTGCGGGAGACTTCCGCCGTAGCCGAGAACCTGTGCGACAAGCCCGAGCGGAAAACCGCAGCGCGAGCAAAATCTTGTTTCTTCACTTACCTGTTCCTGACCGCAGCGTGGACAAAACATATTTTTTAATTGTTAATTGTATTGACAAAATAGGTTAGGAAGAAAGCGATTCAAACTCTAAATTATAAACTCTGAACTCTAAACTATTTTGCAGTAAATATCCGAAATAGTTCAGAGTTTAGAGTTTATAGTGCAGAGTTTGCCGCTTTTCCTCTTAACCTTTTTTGTCAATACAGATAATAGTTAATTGTTAATCGTGGGCGAATATTCATTGATGATTAGCAATTGACTATAAATGAAATACTCTCACCTCTACGAATTTTCTCCGATATTAGTTCGGATTTCAAACCTTCGATAGTTTTTCATCGGAAAACAGGCGAAAAACCGCGACGGCGCGACCTTGAAAGTTTTCGGCTTTCGCCAGAGTTTCCAGCAATATTTCAAAAAGCGATTTTAACTTTTCCGGTGCGGGAAGCTCGCGGCGCAAATCTTCGTCGGTTTGAAAAAGCGCGAAGCCTTTCTTTCTTACTTCTTCGACTTCATCGAGATATTCTAAAATTTTCTCGTTCGTCGAAAGCGCTTCCGGCAGAGTCCATTCAAACGGATCGTCCCAGAGTTTGGTTGTTATTCCGCCGAAAGTTTGTTCGACCGCGCCCGCGCTTCGCAGGATGTATTCGCCGCAGGAATTCACGGGAAACAAAGCGGCTTTTTCACGCGGCTGCCAGAAGAGCTTTTCGTTTGGAATTAATTTGATTAGCTCAAAGGATCGCAAATGAAGCTTTTGAAAACGTCGGTCGAAGATTTCGATAAAATTTCTCATAAAAAAAGCGAGTGAATTTTAACTTTTCACCCGCCGTTTGTCATTTCCGATTTGGAATTTGTTTATCTGTTTCTAAATCTCCGGTCGTCTTCAATCAAGCCGAGACCGTAATTTCTGCCGCTAAAACTCACGCCGCTCTGAATTTTGCCTTTAACTCCGAGCTGCGAGCCTTTCGAAGGCACACCTTTGTTTGTAACAACCCAGATCGAGCCGGTTCCGTCGCTGATTTTGTAAATTCCGCCTTGCGCGACTAGCGGAACGGAAACTCCGTAGCTGTCTTGAACCGTTCCCGCGATGGAAACCGTCTTATTATAAAACCGTGAGGGATTGGCTTCGATGTCCGCGATGCTGGTGCGTTTCGGACACGCCGCCGCGAAAATCCCGACCAAAATAATCAGGCTCAATAAAAAACCTTTCGTAAATGTTTTCATAGTTTTCTCCTAAATTTATTTGAAATCGGGAGAGCCTTTCTCATTCTAAATGATTCGCCTTTTCAGAAAATGTTTGCCATTTATTTTTAATTCTGCGATGCTTATCTTGTTATTTTAATGGACTTCTCGGCGAAAACCAATGTTTAAAAGCGCGATAACCAAAAAGAACCTGTCCGAAAATTTTTTATTTTCTTCGAGCGTGGCGGCTGACGTTTCGCACCCGAAAAAAAGCGAGAAGGCTTACGAGTGGTGGTATTTCGACGCGCTTTCCGACGACGGGCGCGAAGCGATAGTTATTATCTTTCTCGACAATTTCGTCTTTTCCCCGCGCTACAATTCAGCCAACAATCAGCCGAATCCTGATTTCAGAATGCGGAATGCGGATTTGGAAAATGCCGAAAACCGAAAAGAAAACGAAACGACAAATCCCAAATCCGAAATCTGCAATCCCAAATCCCAATGTCCCGCAATCGCTTTTACTTATTATCGAAACGGAAAGCCGGTTTATCGCGCCATCAACGAATTTCCCGCGAAAGAATTTCAGGCGAGCGAGAAAAAGCCCGAATGCCGCATCGGGGAGAACTATTTCCGCTTTGAATCTGCGCCTTACGGCAGCGGCTACGTAATTTCGATAAACGCCAAACTGCAAAAAAATCGCCGTCTGGAAGCGCATTTTGAATGGCTCTCGATTGAAAGCGATTTTCTGCCGGAAAAAGATATAAATCTGGAAAACGCGCACAGTTGGAATTTGGTCGTTTCGCGTTCGGACGTAAGCGGTAAAATTACGGTCAAAGAAAAAAACGGGAAAATATCGGACGTTGTAAATTTCCGCGGCACGGGTTATCACGATCACAATCTCGACAATCGCTGGCTGCCCGAAACCGTCAGCGATTGGCAATGGGGACGGGCGCATTTCTCGGACGCGACGGCGGTTTTTTATCGTTACAAGGAATTAGATTCAAAAGAACCGCTGACCAAGCTTTTTGTCATCCGAAACAATAAATTCAGCGATTGCGACGCCCGCCTTGAGGAAAATAAATTTTCGCGCCATTATTTCGGCATTCGCTACCCGCAGAAACTGCATTTTGAAACGGAAGATAATTGGCAGCTTCAAGTCGAGCAAAAAAAGGTAATTGACGCGAGCTTTTTCTACCTGCGTTTTTTGAGCGAGATAACTTTGTCGCTGCCCGACAGCAAACCGCACCAGACAATCGGAATTACCGAACATCTCGCGCCGAAGACCCTAAAATACCGCTGGCTCGACTGGCTGGTCAATATGCGAATCGGGCGCGGTGACAAAGGCTCGTTTCTACATTAAAACTTTCCGGCAATTTGAAGGAGTCGAAAGCGAATCTTTTGTTTTTCAAAAATTTCCAGTATCAAGTGCTTTCAATCCAATTTTTCCAAGAGCGGCGACGAAATAGTTACAATTCGCAACCTATTCATTTTTCATAAACCCTTCAAATAACGAAAGTTCGCATGGATAAAATCTTACTTGGTTGAAGTAGGGAAATTGGCATTGTATAACGGCGAGAAGGAAAAGGTGATGGAAATCTTTCGACAATTACAGA
>DATHTS010000380.1:0-2613 GCA_035462935.1 Pyrinomonadaceae bacterium | reverse complement strand
TATTTTATCGCCGCCAGCGCGTCCTCAGTTTCACAGCCGCCGAAACAAGTGCTTCTCACCGGAGGCTCTTTGCCGTGTCCGCGCAAATCGGGCATCAAAATTGTGAAATTTGTCGCTTCGTTCATCTTCACGCCCAAGTTCAAAACATAAGAGCGGTCTGCGCCGTAAGCGTGCAGTAAAATAACGGCGGGCGCGCCTTCCGCGCCGCGCAGAAGCCACCCGCGCGCCGTCGTGCCGTCGAGATTCGTCCAGTTTTCCTCTGTAACCTGCGCGGCGCGGGTGCTCAATTGCCCGTATTTATCGGGCGTAACCAGATAATCATTGCGCGGCGGATTGGACGTTGAGTAAACCAAGCCGATGGAAGCGGAAACTACCGCCAGAACAACCAGAACCACAACCGGCAGCAAAAGCCGGAAAAAACTTCTTAAGAGTCGTTTAGTTTTTGCCATAATTAAAATAGTGCTGCTAAAGAAAATGCAACTTGAATTCGGTTTTGAGTGTCTTATGTTATCAGCCTTTAGAAAAAAGACTTTTGGTAAGCCGTCTAAGATGTTACCATATTTGATAGGAATAAGAAAAGAGTTTTGAACGATGTTAAAAATGAAAATATTTGCCGCTTTTTTAATTACTTTCGCCCTTTGTTTTTCGGCTTTCGCGCAGACTCAAGCTGTTGTTGTGTCGAAAGATAAAAATTTTAGCCCGACCGCTCCGCAATTTTTCCCGCTCTCCGAATTGAAGGAAGGAATGCGCGGAACGGCGCGAACCGTCTTTCGGGGAAGCGAGCCGGAAGAATTCACTGTCGAGATTTTGGGCATTGTGCCGGGCGCAATCGGTCCGCGTCAGGATTTGATTGTCGGGCGCATTTCCGGCGGCAGTTCCGATAGAACCAGCGTTTTTGCCGGGATGTCAGGCTCGCCCGTTTATATTGACGGCAAACTCGTCGGCGCGATTTCCTATAGCTTCCCTTTCTCGAAAGAGCCGATTTGCGGCATCACGCCGATTGCCCAGATGATTGATATTTTTGAGCAAAAACCGATTTCCAGACCACAGGCGCAGGAACCTCGCTCCTTCTCGTTTGCCGAACTTGCGGCAACAGATTGGAAGCCGAATTTTCCGAGAAACGCGGCGATTTCCAGCTCGATTCTTTCCGCCGCCGGCTCAAATTCGGCTTTGATGGCGGTGGTCGGACAAAGCTTTCAACCGATTGCGACGCCGATAACTTTCAGCGGTTTCACGCAGGAAACTCTTAACCAATTCGCGCCGCAGTTAATGCAGGTCGGCTTGCTTCCCGTTTCAGCGGTCGGCGGCGCGGCGGCGATTTCGCCTCTGAAAAAGGCTGACGAAACGACTTTGATTGGCGGCGATTCGGTTTCGATGCAGCTCACGCGCGGCGATTATTCTTTGGCGGCGAGCGGAACGGTTACTTTCCGCGACGGCGAAAAGATTTACGCTTTCGGGCACCCGTTTTTGAATCTCGGCTCGGCGGATTTGCCGATGTCGGAATCGTCCGTTGTCACCGTGATTCCAAATCTAAATAATTCTTTCAAACTCGCCGTTCCCGACGCGATGGTCGGCAGTATGACGCAAGACCGCGCAACCGGAGTTTTCGGCAAATTGGGACAAGCGCCCAAAATGATTCCGGTTCGAATCAATCTCGAAACCAGCCGCAACAGTCAGCAGACTTACACCTTTGAAGTGGCAAAAGACGATTTTCTCACGCCGCTTTTGTTGAACATTGCGGTTTTTAACTCGGTTACGGCAAACGAGCGAGCCTTGGGTAATTCGACCATCGAAATCAAAGGCGAAATAAAGGTTAAGGGTCAAAATTCGATAAAATTTGAACGCCGTTTTGCCGGAATGTCAGCCACTCAATTTGCCGGGGCATCAATAGCCGTGCCGGTCAACGCGCTTTTGCAAAGCCGCTTCGACAATCTGGAAATCACTGACGTAAATTTGAATTTAACCTCGATTGACGGAAGCCGAAGCGCCGTTTTGGAGCGTATCGCGCTTGATAGAACGCGAGTTCGAGCAGGCGAAACGATTGAAGTTCAAGCCTTTGTCCGCACCGAGTCGGGCAAAGTTTTCGTGCAGAAAGTTCCGGTTAAAATTCCTGCGGACACGCCAGCCGGAGCATTAGTCGTTGCCGTCGGCGACGGAAATTCGATTCAGCAAAACGCGCACTCGCAGCAATTTGTGCCGAAAGACATCGCGGAACTGATTAAGACAATCAACGAAGTAAAGAAAAACGACCGCCTTTACGTGCAAATCTATCGCGTCAGCCAGGGCGCAATCATCGGCGCGAGCGAATTGCCGAATCTTCCTCCATCGGTCTTAGCTACCCTAAATAACGACCGAACGGCTGGCGGCGTTAAACCAACTGTTCAGACGGTTTTAACCGAGCAGGAGATTCCGCCCGCCGAGTTTTTGATTGCGGGACAGCAAACTCTGACAATCGAAGTTATAAAGTAAATCGGTAGTGAACTAAAAGTAATGCTATTTGAAAATTTTGGAGTAATTTCTTGTAATTATTTCTGCTATGAAAAACCAAGAAACCACTCCATCGGACAATTTGACTTGTCCTGAGTGTCAATTATCGCATATTAAGAAAAACGG
>DATHTS010000379.1:0-3708 GCA_035462935.1 Pyrinomonadaceae bacterium | reverse complement strand
ATCCGGCGGTTAATCGTCCGCGTAATCGCTTCCTCGAAAATCGGCGCGAGAGCCGTTTCCAATTCTTCGGTGAGAACCGCCAAACGGTTTGCCGCGCGGCTTTCGCGCAGGTTCTCTTGAAAACCGTCGGAAAACGGCATTGAAAAAAGCAGCGCTGAGACGATTGCCGCCGTTATCAAACCGTTGGCAAATCCGGGCAGGATTCCGAGAAACTTATTGACGCGGCTTTCGTGAACATCCGGCGAAAACCGCTGAACAATCAAATTTCCGAGATACTGAATCAGAAAACCCGCTGCGATAACAACCAAAATAAAGCCGAGCGGCTGCGTCCAGACATCTTCCCAGCCTGTAAGCGCGGCGATCCAGCGCGAAACCGGCTGGTAAAAATACAAAGCCGCCACAAAACTCCCGATCCAGCGAACTAAATCTAGCAAGCCGCAGATAAAACCGCGATGCCAACCGAAAAAGGCGCTGAGCAAAATGATGAGAATCAAAAGCGCGTCAATATAATTAAAATCCATCTTCCCTCCCTGATAGCCTATATTTTGATGGTAACTTTTTAGATTTTCTTTTTAAAGAATCGGGTTCTCAAAAAACGTTTCTCTGCCGCGCTTATCTTTCTCTTTAATTAATGCCCTGTTGAAAATGAAGCGAATCGGGAGTATTATATAAATACAGATTGATACCTGAATTACTGCACTTAAAAAAATTTATTTTATTATTTGCTATCTTACTAAATTCATAATATTTGGAGGTGCAGACGATGTTAGCAATCTATCAAAATTCAAAACTTAAATTAGCTTTTAGAGCTATGTCTTTTCTGAGCCTTTTGCTCTGTCTTTTAATCATTAACGGGCAGGCGCAAATAGCCGAGCATCCGGTGATAAAAGATTACAAAGGCGTGAAAATCGGCATGACGGCTGATGAAGTGCGCCAAAAACTCGGCGAAGCTAAATCTGAGGATAAAGACGGCTTTTTTTATGTCTTTTCGGATACCGAAACCGCTCAAATTATGCTGGACGGCGATAAAAAAGTGCGTGTTATTTCTATAGACTACAACGGCGAGCATCAGAATCCGCCAAAGTTTGAAGATGTTTTCGGAAAGAACGCCAAGCCTGAAGCCAAACCCGACGGCGCTATTTATAAAATGGTCAGATACCCGGATGACGGAGTATGGGTCGCATATAGCCGTTTGGCAGGCGATAAGCCGATGATTTCGATTACGATAAACAAACAGTAGCCGGCGCAGCTTAGAAGAATACTTTTGGATTAGAGAAAAAATTTCAAAACCGGAACCGCTTTAATGAGCGGGCGTGTGATACTTCGGTTTTTAGGGCAAACGCTGCAAAAGGTACAACTGTAAAACCTCAGTTTTTATCTTTCCGGGATAAAATTTATACTAAACCAAAAATACATTGCTTTTTGCAAAATTGAGGAGTATTCTGAAATCCTGAAACCCTAATCAATTGGCTTCGACTACTGTGAGAATCTATTTCACAGCAGCTATTTCTATTGGAGGTAGATTTATGAAATTAAAAACTTTGTTAATATCGGTTTTGATATTAGCTTTAGTGGTCGTTGTTGTTCCGCAGGCTATCAAAGAATTAAAGGCTCTTTTGACAGGATATGAAGAAGTTCCTTCAGTTTCGACGACCGGAAATGGAGAATTGCGGGCAAGAATAAGCAAGGATGAGTCCTCGATTTCTTATGAGCTGAGCTATTCCGACTTGGAAGGAGCGGTAACCCAAGCCCATATCCATCTTGGACAAGCGGGCGCGAATGGAGGCATCAGCGTTTGGCTTTGCGGAAACAATCCGCCGACGAGTCCGCCGCCGGGAACGCAGGCGTGTCCGGCGCCGCCGGCGACAATTACCGGGACGATTACCGCCGGTGATGTTGTCGGTCCTACTAATCAGGGTATTGCTCCGGGAGAATTTGGTGAATTAATTCGGGCAATTAGGGCTGGGAAAACTTACGTTAATATCCATAGCACAAAATTCCCAGGCGGCGAGGTTAGAAGCCAGATTGACCCCGGAAAAGGAAATCACCACTAAATTTCGCTAAATAAATCAGAGCGGCATTTAAATTTGGAAATATTTTTGCCGCTCTGATTTTATTTTGAATTTTCAGCTTTCAAAATTCCCGATAATATTTTCAAACTCCATCCACTGATTTCCGTTCGGATGCCAGAATGAGAGCCGGTAAGCGTGAAGGCACAAACGCCTGAATTCGCGCCCGCCGTATTTTTTATCTCCGATTATCGCGTGTCCGATTGACGCGAGATGAATCCGCAGTTGATTTGTTCTGCCGGTAACGGGTTCGAGTTCCAAAAGCGTCGAATCGGAAAATCTTTCTTTTACCCAAAAGCGCGTTTCCGCCGCTTTGCCGTCAGCTTTGATATTCCAGAATCTTTCTTCCGCATAGCGTCCGACGGGCGTGTCAATCGTGCCTTCGTCATCTTCAAAAACGCCGCCAACCAGCGCGAAATATCTTTTCTCGACTAATTTGCGTTTGAAATGATCGCACAAAATTCGATGCGAACGCGGATTTTTGGCAATCACCAGCAAACCCGACGTATCTTTATCGAGCCGATGCACCAATCCGGCGCGGATGAAATTAGAAGAGGAGAAGGGGAGATGAGGAGATGAGGAGACTTCTCGGCTATGAATTTTCTCCTCTTCTCCTCCTCTCCTTTTCTCCTCTTCGTAATTCAAGTAATAAGCCAGCGCGTTGAGCAAAGTGCCGCCGCGCACTTTAACGGTCGGATGGACGAGCATTCCGGCAGGTTTGTTGACGACTAAAAGCTCGCGGTCTTCAAAAATAATGTCGAGCGCAATCGGCTCGGGTTCGACGATTTTTCTCTCGCCGAGTTCGAGCTCGGCTTCGACAAAATCGTTTTTTCGTAAAATATAGCCGCGATTTTGCCATTCGCCGTTGACCTCGCATTTGCCCTCCTTTATTACTTCGCGCAGGTAAATTTTGCTGACCTTCGGGATTTTAGCGAAAAGAAATTCATCGAGACGCTTTTTCGCATCTTCCGCCGCAACTTGTAACTCGAATCTTGTCATCGGTTAGTTGTTATTTTAACTTATTCCTGATATTCGTGGAATCAGTGGCTGATTTAATCGAAAAACTTACCGAAAACTTACCCGACCGCCAAAGCGCCCGGCGTTTTTACGAACAGTTGACTTCAAAACATCCTTCACAGGCGAAGATTCTCGAAAAAAATCAAGCATTGCTTTCCGATGTTCTAACGCTCGCCTCGTTTAGCCCGCTGCTTTCCGCGACCGTCTTGCAGCATTCGAATTATCTCGCTTGGCTCAATCGGCAAAGAACTTCCACAAAACCGCGCGGCAAAGAGGAAATTCTCGAATCTCTAGCCCGTTTTTCTCTGACCAATTCACAGCTCGACACAAACGTTCTCCTGGCGCGTTTTCGCCGCCGCGAGCTTTTGCGGATTTATTTGCGCGACATTAGAAATCTCGGAACAATTACGGAAATTACCGAGGAAATTTCAAATTTGGCGGACGCGATTTTGGAATACGCTCTGCGGATTGCACGGCAGGAACTCGACAATCGCTACGGAACTCCGCTCGAAATTGACGAAAAAGGACGCGCCAAACAAGCCGGTTTCTGCATCGCCGCGCTCGGCAAACTCGGCTCGCACGAACTCAATTACGCTTCCGACATTGATTTGCTTTTCCTGTA
>DATHTS010000378.1:0-3077 GCA_035462935.1 Pyrinomonadaceae bacterium | reverse complement strand
ATACCAGAAGCCGTTTGACGGACGCCACACGGCGATGTCGGCTTTCCCGTCGCCGTCATAATCCGCCGGAACGGGTTTATCGTCTTCAAGCCCGAATTTCTCGACTCTCATTGAATTATCCGAACTTTGCGAAATATACCAATTCCCAACCTTGTCCGCGCCGGCGGTAAAAGATTCATCTCGAAAAACGGCAATGTCGGCTTTCCCATCGCCGTCGTAATCTGCCGGAACGACTTCGTCCATATTAGTTCCCAATTCCTTTTCAAACTGCTTTCCGGTCGAGCTTTGCAAAATCACAAATTTTCCCGGCGCCGGCAAATAGTCTTGTTCTGTATAAACGGCTAAATCAGTCACCCCGTCGCCGTCATAATCTGCCGGTATCGGAGCGTCCCAAACAAAATAGATATATCCTTCTTCTCTAATAAAAGTTCCCCATTGCCTGATAAAAGCAGTGTTATCCGAGCTTCTAAGGATATACCAGCTGTTGTTGCCGTAACGATAAACCGCCACATCAGTCCGCCCGTCGCCGTCATAATCTCCCGGAATAGGAACGTCTTGCGCTAAACCCCATTTGACAACCGAATATCCGCCCGAACTGTTCAGGATATACCAACTGCCATTCGATGGACGAAACACCGAAATGTCTGATTTCCCATCGCCGTCAAAATCTGCCACAGGTTTTGGATTGGAGCTTGTATTATTGCCAGCCCAAACTTCGCTAGCTGTGAAAAAGAGCAGACAGAGACTGAAAAGTATCAGCGGTAATCGGCTGGTATAAAAGGCAGGAGTTCGATTGTTTATAATTTTAAAATTTCTCGTCATATATGAATTTCCAATACAAACCTGAAAGACAGGGACTGTATTATTAGCATTCAATTTCTCCGTTTTTTTTATATAAATTGCTAACGATTTAACTTTTCCACCACTAAAAATCAGTTTTTTTGTCCGTTCGATAACTTGAAGCAATTAGCGTTCCAACTAAAAATAAAGGCGAAGAATTATTGACAGACCGGAACACATTTTTGAGATACGCAATTTATTTTCCGGTTATGCTTTTACATATTCAAGGAACAACTGACAAAACAGGAAAAACGATTTACGATTAAAGGACGATGAACGAAACAACTTTTGGCGCTTTAGGCTATAAAAAACTTCTCAACCTGTTCAGCCGCTCGGCACAAACGCCGATGGGCAAAGCGCGGCTTGAAAATCTGCGTCCGCTGACAAGCAAGTCCCAGTTGGAACGCGAGTTACGCGCCGTGTCCGAAACGATTTATTTGAATGAAGAAAAACAGGTTACGTGGAATTTCTCGGAAATCGCCGAACCGGAAAACGCTCTTGCCATTTTGCGGATAAAAAACGCCACGCTCGAACCGACTGTTCTTTTGGAAATCACGCGGGTTTGCAACCAAGCGCTTTTTGCGCGTTCCACGATTCAGCCGGAAAAGGAAAATGTCCCGACGCTCTGGCAAACGGTGGAAAATCTTCCGCGCGAGCTTTTTGAAGCAATCAGCCGCATCAACAAAAAACTTCTTCCGAGCGGCGAGATTGACGATTCCGCCTCGCCGGAGCTTGCAAGACTCCGGCGCGAAATCAACAATCAGCGCGGGCGTTTGACCAAAGCGCTGGAAAGCGTGATGCGCGGCGCGGGCGACGCGATCCAGGATGCGATTGTAACGCAGAGAAACGACCGTTTTGTCATTCCCGTAAAAGCGGATTTTCGCGGCAAAGTCGGCGGCGTGGCGCACGGTTTTTCTTCGTCCGGCGCAACCGTCTTCATCGAACCGCTCGAAGCAATCGAGGCAAATAATGAATTGCAAAATCTGAAAGGAAAGGAAGAACGCGAAGTAGCGCGGATTCTGTTTTCTTTGACGGAAGAATTGAGAAATCAGCTTCCGGCGGTGGAAACAGCGGTTGAAGCAGTTGCGGAATTGGATTTTATCAAAGCGAAAGTCGAGTTTGCGCGAAAATTCCGTGCAATTGTGCCAACAATTTCCGAAGACGAAACACTTGATTTAATTGAAGCGCGGCATCCGCTTTTAGAAGAATCGCTTCGCTCATCTTCAGTTCAGAGTTCAAAGTTTGAAGTTCAAGATCAAGAGGAAACAAATCCAAAATCCAAAATCCAAAATCCAAAATCGGATGAGATTGTTCCGGCTAGTTTCACGCTCACCAGACAAAATCCCGTAATGATTATCTCCGGCGCAAATGCGGGCGGAAAAACTGTTGTTTTAAAAACAGCCGGTCTGCTTTCCTTGATGGCAATTTCCGGTTTGCCCGTTCCCGCGAAAGACGCGCGGATTCCCTTTTACCAATCAGTTCTCGCGGACATCGGCGACCAGCAGTCAATTGCGGCAAATCTTTCAACCTTTTCCTCGCATATGTCGAATATTGCCGCGATGATGCGCGAATGCCGCAATCCCGCGCTCGTCTTGCTCGATGAAGTCGGGACAGGTACAGACCCGGAAGAAGGCTCGGCTCTCGGCGTGGCGATTGTGGATTATTTCCGCCGCAAATGCGGAGCGCAGGTTATTGCTTCTACGCATTATCGCGGGCTGAAAATCTATGCGGCAAATGACGAAAGCATAATCAACGCTTCAGTCGAATTTAACGAAAAAACGCTTGAGCCGACTTATCGTTTGCTCAAAGGTCTGGCAGGCGCGTCTTCGGGAATCGAAATCGCCGGGCGTTTCGGCATTTCGCAGGAAGTCATCGAAAATGCCCGCCAAAATCTGGATATTTCAGCACAGGAAGCCGAAAATTATTTACACAAACTCCAATTTGAAACCCGCCAAGCCGAAGATTTGCGTCGCGCGCTTGAAGAAGAGCGCGAAGCGACAGCGATGAAATACGCTTCGCTGGAAATCGAGGCGAGCAAAAAAGAAAAGGAAAGGCAGAAGGAATTTGAAAAAGAACTGGCGGAAACCATCAAAGGTTTTGAACGCCAATCGAAAGCATTTATCGAAAAAATCGAGGACAAAGCCCTGAAAGCGAAGCTCGACAAAGAACGTCAAGCGCGAAAAGCGGAGCTCAACCGAGCGATTCTTTCCAAAGTCCAAAATCCAAAGTCCAATGTC
>DATHTS010000377.1:0-3937 GCA_035462935.1 Pyrinomonadaceae bacterium | reverse complement strand
GAAGCAGTTGCGTTTTGCGCTGACGTTTTAGCGATTCCGAAATCAAGCAGTTTCGGCACGCCGTCTTTTGTTACCAGAATATTGGAAGGCTTAATGTCGCGGTGAATTATCGAATGCTTGTGAGCAAACTCGACAGCCTCGCAGATTTGCCGAAAAAGTTTCAGGCGTTCGTTAATTGATAAATTTTGTTCATCACAAAAGCGGTTAAGCGGCAAGCCTTCGACATATTCCATTACGAAATAAGGCAAGCCGTCTTCGCTCGTTCCACCGTCAATTAAGCGTGCTATAAAAGGGTGATCAAGATCGGCAAGAATTTGTCTTTCATTATGAAAACGGCGGATAACTTCGCTTGTTTCCATTCCGCGACGCAGCAATTTGACGGCAACTTGTTTTTTAAATGCACGGTCGCTGCGTTCGGCAAGATAAACTGTTCCCATTCCGCCCTGCCCAATTTCACGCACTATTCGGTATGTGCCGATTTTTTTTCCGATTGCAGAGGGTTCTTCAGCCACTTGATTCGTTATTTCCAGGACAAACAAGCCGAATGCAGGCTTTTGCAAAAACTCTCCATTCCGATTATATGAGTCAAGCAAAGATTGGACTTCGTGTTGCAGCTTTGAGTCATTGCCGCAAGCTTCGGTGAGAAAGACGGCTTGCTGCGATGGCTCAAATTCAAGCGCGTTGTTGAAAAGTTGTTCTATCAGTTCTGCTTTTTCAATTATTTCTTTGGTTTTCATCCTTCTAATTCGCGCGCCAACCACGCCCGAGCAAATCTCCAATTCCGTTCAACTGTCGAATCGGAAACATCTAGAACTCTGGCTGTTTCTTCTATCGAAAGCCCGCCAAAAAATCTTAACTCAACCGTTCGGCTTTGCTGCGGGTAAGTCTCAGCCAGTTTTTTTAAGGCTTCATCCAGAGCGATTAGATTTACGTCTGCGCCTTCTGTGAAACGGTTTGCTTCCGCCAGCGATAGCTTAAATTCTCCGCCGCCGCGTTTTTCGCGTTTGCGCCCGATAGCATAATTGATAAGGATACGCCGCATCATCCTCGCCGCCACACCGATAAAATGCTCGCGGTTTTTCCACTTTATGTTTTTTTGCTCGACAAGCCGCAGATAGGTTTCGTGAACTAAGGCGGTCGGCTGAAGCGTATGGTCGGAGCGTTCCCGTCGAAGATAGCTCTCAGCCAGGCGCCGAAGTTCGCTATAAACCATCGTCATTAATTCATCACGCGCCTGCTGATTGCTACCCTTAATGCCTTTCGATTGTTCTACAACATTTACCTGCGAAATCATAAGTTTACCGGTTTGGAGAAAAAATATTTAGAAACTGTCTCTTTTAAATAATCGTGTTCAATTTCCCATGTGATTTTACACAGATGCTTTTTATGAAATTTCAGATGCTTTTTATGAAACTGTTTGTACTTAAGGTATGCATAGAAATTTAACTAACATTTTGCCTGATTAACATTAAGGAATTAAACACATTTTTGAAAAGAATTTGCCAGAGATGAAGGAAATTAAAAAGAAAAGTTGCGTTATTTATTTGGAGATAAAATTTAATTACACGCTAAGAAGGTATCCTTCTTCAAGGTTGTTGGTAGTAATCATCTTCAAGACAATTTTTTCACATTGTTTTGGAGGAAGACGGCTGCAAATATTTTTACAATTAATAGGAGAATTATTATGTTTTCACGATCTAAGAAAAGGGTAATGCGCTTTACAACAGAAATGAAATTCAACAGACAAATCTCAATAGTTTTCGCCTCGTTAGTAGTTTTGTGTTTGGCTTTCACGACAGCCCAAGCCGCACAAGAGATTCTTTTCACCAGCGTCAGAGACGGCAATCTAGAAATTTATTCGATGAATGCCGATGGCTCTGACCAGCGGCGACTTACCAATAATACGGTTGATGATTTATATCCAAACTGGTCTCCCGATAGAACAAAGATTGTTTTTCATAGAGCCGTCACGCTGGGCAATCTTCAGATTTTCGTAATGAATGCCGATGGAACAAATCAGGTAAATGTGTCAAATAACACAAGAGTAAACGTTCAACCGCGATGGTCGCCTGATGGAACAAAAATTGTTTTCAGTTCCGGCGCAAACGTCAGTTCACTTGATGTTTGGGTGATGAATGCAGACGGAACAAATCAGGTTAATCTGACTCCTAATTCTCCCCAAAATGACAATGAACCTGATTGGTCCCCCGATGGCTCAAAAATCGTTTTCACTAGTCAACGGGACGAAAATGCAGAAATTTATGTAATGAACGCGGATGGCACTAATCAGACACGGCTAACAAACAATCCAGAGGTTGATAATAGTCCAAGATGGTCACCGGACGGCAGCAAAATCGCCTTTGTCAGTTTCCGTGATTTTAATCTAAGCGAAATTTATGTAATGAATGCGGACGGCACAAATCCAACTCGTCTAACTAATAATCTTGCTTTTGATTTGAGTCCAGTTTGGTCGCCAGATGGGAGAAAAATCGCTTTTCACAGCGACCGAGAAACAAATTTCTTTCAAATTTATGTAATGAACGCTGACGGCACTTCGCCAGTTAGAATTACTTTTACCAATGCGTCTGACGCAGTATCTGATTGGAAAGGGAGCCGCCGCGCTCGCTTTGATTTTGATGGCGATGGTCGAACCGATCTAGCGATTTTCCGCCCGTCAACTGGAGAATGGTGGTATTTGAGAAGTTCAGATGGAACAAATCGCGCCTTTCAGTTTGGCTCGTCTACAGACAAGATAGTTCCTGCCGATTATACGGGAGATGGAAAAACTGACATTGCATTTTTCCGCCCTTCAACAAATGAATGGTTTATTTTAAGAAGTGAAGACGGCTCTTTCTACTCTGCTCCCTTTGGTGCGGCAGGAGATATTCCCGTTCCCGCTGATTATGATGGTGATGGAAAAGCTGATATTGCAGTTTTTAGACCTTCGGAAGCAAACTGGTATATCAATCGAAGTTCCGGCGGATTCTCTATTCTTCAATTTGGAGCAAATGGAGACATTCCCGTTCCGGCTGATTATGACGGTGATGGAAAAGCTGGTTTAGCTATTTATCGTCCGTCAGCAGGAGAATGGTGGATATTAAGAAGCAGTGACGGCGGAAACCGTGCGTTTCAATTTGGAACGGCAACTGATAAGCCTGTTCCGGCAGATTATACCGGAGACGGAAAAATTGATGTTGCTTTCTACCGACCCGCGACCGGTGAATGGTTTGTCCTCAGAAGCGAAGACGGCTCATTTTATTCCGCTCCATTTGGCGCAAATGCAGATGTTCCGGTTCCGGGAGATTACGATGGAGATGGAAAAGCTGATATTGCAGTTTGGAGAGCATCAGATACAAATTGGTATGTAGCTAAATCATCCGGCGGATTTTCGATAGCTGCATTTGGCTCAAATGGCGATAAACCGGTTCCGTCAGCTTTTATCCCATAGAATATGACAAGAGGCGCATTTTAATAATTTGAGAATGCGCCTCTTCAAGGTGGTGTCCTATGTCCGAAATATCGACATTCAGACTCTATTTATTAAGAGTAGCGTACTTAGTCATTGCAATGGGATTAGCGATGATGATCTGGTCAGGGATTATATTCCCCTGAAAATTTGCCCCATATGAATGCAGTCGTCCGCAGCATACTGGGTGCCGTATCGCTTCTGGCAATTCTAGGAATCCGTTATCCGCTTAAAATGCTTCCCCTGCTTTTTTTCGAATTGTTGTGGAAGTCTATCTGGATTCTCGCTTTTGGGCTTCGGCTGTGGTCTGCCGATAAGCTGGATCCGGACTCGACAGGAACGCTTTACGACTGTATCTTCGGCATTATATTGGTTCTACTAGTGACGCCCTGGGATTACGTATTCAAACATTATTTGAAGGCGCTGGGGGATCAGTGGCGTAAGCCGGCAGTCTCAAGCACCCGCAGGTAA
>DATHTS010000376.1:0-1810 GCA_035462935.1 Pyrinomonadaceae bacterium | reverse complement strand
TAATATTATTTTTGAGATAGCTTCTAATTAATCAAACCGGAATAAATTAGACTATTTGAAGACAAAGAAACGCTGCCGTTCCTTTAGTCAAACCAATTGTTATTAGACTTAGCCGCGTTTATCGCGCGGCAAATCAATATTTTTATTTACCCGATGTTTTCAAAGGGCTTAGAGTTTTCTCCCGGTTTATCAATTTTTTTGGAAAAACCTGAAACATTCCACGCTGTTTCGATATTTTTGAAGCGCAAAAGCTGTTCAAAGAAAACATTTACAGCCCCGAATAGACGATTGTCGGCATTTACGGTAGTGCGATTATCGGCGTTCACCGTGGTTCGGTTATCAGCATTGACGGTGGTTCGATTATCGGCATTAACAGTCGTTCTGTTGTCAGGGTTTACGGTTATTCTATTATCGGCGTTTACGGGTAATTTTTCGTTTTTATAGACATACGAATAATACAATGTATGGTCGCCGTCTTCAGTGGATTCTTTAGAATTATCCTTTACATTGATTATTTCGTCAATTTTAAAACCTGAGCCGCGAGGTTTTTTCCCTTCACGAAAACTCACTTCGCCGAGATATTTAACAAGAAACTCATCCCATTTTTTCCCCGCGCCGGTGTTTTTGACAAATTTTAACTGGTGATAATTTTTTCTCGAAACCCGATAACCCGCCAGCGACCAGGGGAAAAACAGGGAAATCCCGTTTGAATATTGATAAGCTCCGCCGCTGAAACCGCTTAAAATAACGCATTCCTTAACGCATTTTATAACATCATCACATCGCTCGCTGATAATTTCCAGTTTCTCATCCAAAGCGTCTCCGAGTTCTTCCTTCAAGAATTCGACTTCTTGTTTTAGCAGCAGGCTGAAATCGCATAAATCAACGTTCTGCTCGAACATATACGATTGACAATTCCAATGAGCCTGCAATAAAACACGCTTCATCTGCCGATAAACTACGCTGTTTTTATCTTCAAAGCATTCCGAGAGGCTTTCGATCAGCTTCGAAAAAGATTCTTCGAGATTATCCAAAAGGCTCAAATCCCAGGCAGCCAGATCAACCGTAACTCCGCCGATTGTATAGCAATCCTGCCTTCTGATAAATTCGATTACAAAATCTCTCGCAATTTCGTTTATTTTTGTTTCTTTTTGGCTGTTCGCCAGGATTCCCAGAATTTGCGCGTATGTCCAACCGGCGTTCGGAATGCTTCCTTCCGACGCCACCATTGTTTCGGCAACGGATTTGAATTGGTAGCCGACCTCCAGCATACTCATCACACAGCTATCAAAACCCAAAAGCGATAACTCCTGCCCCAGAATTTCAGTCGAATTCCTTTCAATTTCTTCTGCGGTCAATTCCTTTCGCTTATTTTTTCGCCTTGATTTCTGAGTTTTTTCCATATCTTTGTCCAAAGTTTCTTTAGACTTTGTGATTCTTTCCAGCAGCCAGTGAAGTTTCGGCATTGTCATATAATAATTGGAGCTTTCATCCCGCAACAAGCCGATGCTGTGAAAGCCCGAAGTGTGACCCGAGAAAATCAGCGCGTATCTGTCGGCTTTTCGCCCGTAATATTTTTCTCCGTCTTTTTCGTATTCGACCCGGTTGACGCACCAGTCAACGAAATTTATCACCGAATAAGCGGCGGCGGAATTTTCATCCTGCGCGGTTTTTCTCGGATATAATTTATTTTCTATTTTGTGGGAACGGTAATAGACGCAATCCTGTTCGCCTGAAAAATCGCAATACAAAGTAGGCACATCAATGGAATATCCGTCGTAATAAACCAGCAGGTTGATTTTATCGTTTT
>DATHTS010000375.1:0-5499 GCA_035462935.1 Pyrinomonadaceae bacterium | reverse complement strand
AAAACCCGCGCGACAAACTAGTCAAAGCCTTAAACAAACTGAGTCAGAACAAAGAGCTGGACATAGCTGAAGAACTTTTCGGCAGTTCAAAGGCTTAACTTGTCTAAAACTCATTCCTTAACTTTTTACTGAGGCATTACTAAAAAACTTTATTTTTCTTCTAGCCTGATTTTCATAGCGCATATTCTAGTCTTATAGTGCTTTTATTTTGTGATTTATTGATTAGCTTCTTCTCAATTTGGATTTGAAGACATAAAAATAAATAAACAGATTCACAATAATCAAAAGAATCCCCAGCAAATAACGCAATTCGATTGTGAGATATTCGGGATATAAAATCAGCGAAACGTAATACTCGATAAATCCGCCATCGTAGCCTGATTCTCCACCCATTTCACGCAGATAATTTTCCAGCGGCGTCAGCGGGCAAGTCCAGTTTGCCCATTGAATCAGCACGCCCCAGAATACGCAAGCCAGATGCAGCCACATCAGTTTTCGCCAGCGCAGAACGAGCAAACCGCCAAGCACGGTGAAAAGAGCGAATAAAAAATGCGCCGATAAGACTAAATCGGCTAAAAATCGATAAATCACAGGAATTCAGGACAGTTTTACCTTTATAATTCGGCTTGTCAAACCGTATCGGGCAAAACACCGCGAAATGATTTGCGGTGAAGCGGACACGCGCCGTGTTTTCGCAGGGCTTCAAAATGCGCTTTCGTTCCGTAGCCAACGTGCTTAGAAAAGCCGTATTCGGGGTAAGTTTTATCGAATTCCTGCATTAAATTATCGCGGTAAGTTTTGGCGAGAATCGAAGCGGCGGCGATGGAAGCGGAAATCGCGTCACCTTTGATAATGGCTTTTTGCGGCAGTGGAATTTCTTTTAGCTGAACCGCGTCAATCAAGAGAAAATCAGCTTTTAGATGGAGATTTTCGACGGCGAGACGCATCGCTTTTTTGGTCGCCTGCAAGATGTTGATCCGGTCAATCTCTTCGGCTTCGATTTGAGCGATTGAATAGGCTAGAGCGTTTTGCTTGATTTCTTCGACAATCGAATCGCGTTTTTTCGCGGTGAGTTTTTTGGAATCGTTCAATCCTTCGGGCAGAGGCTTCGATAAATCCAAAATACAAGCCGCCGCGACGACCGCCCCGGCGAGACAGCCGCGCCCGACTTCATCAATTCCGGCAATAAAACGAAATCCTTCCGATTCAGCCTGCCTTTCAAAATCCAGACCGATGGTTGAGACGCGGAGACGCGGAGACGCGGAGACGTTCGATTGCGGATTTGGGATTTGGGATTGCGGATTTTTCTCCTCTTCTCCTTTTCTCCTCTTCTCCTCTTCTGCCATTCTCCGCGTCTCCGTTTCCTTTATTTCGTGGCTTGCTTGCCTTTCGCCCGCGTATCGCGCTCTTTGATACGGGCGGCTTTACCACGCAATTCGCGCAGGTAATAAAGCTTTGCCCGGCGGACGCGCCCGCGGCGCACTACGTCAATGTGATCAATAACGGTCGCGTGAAGCGGGAAAATGCGTTCCACACCGACGCCGAAGCTCACTTTGCGAACCGTGATGGTTTCGCGCGCTCCGCCGTGTTTGCGGGCGATGCAAACGCCTTCAAAAGCCTGCAAGCGTTCCTTGTTGCCTTCTTTAATTCTAACGTGAACTTTCACCGTATCGCCCGGCTGAAAATTCGGAATATTATCTTTTAATTGTGTCTGTTCAATACTGTCTAATCGGTTCATATTAACTCCGTCGCTCATTGTTCGTTGTTCGTTGTTCGTTGTTCGTTGAGTTTAACTTATCAACTCGATTTTCACTCAACCAACAACTAACTAGTGACAACGAACTAATCTTTCAATAAATCTTTTCTAATCTTTTTCGTCTTTTCTAAAGCCTTTTCCCTGCGCCATTTTTCAATCTCGGCGTGGTTTCCGCTTAATAGAACGTCGGGAACCTGCATTCCGCGAAAATCTCTCGGCTGCGTGTAATGCGGAAAATCGAGCAAGCCGCTTGAAAATGAATCATTTTCGGCTGACGTTTCGCTTCCCAAAGCGTTCGGCAAAAGCCTGACAATCGCGTCAACCAGAACAACCGCCGCCGGTTCGCCGCCCGAAAGAACGTAATCGCCTATTGAAATTTCATCCGTCACAAGCGCCTCGTTTACTCTTTCATCAACGCCTTCATAGCGTCCGCAAATCAAAACAATATGATCCGCTTCCTCGGCAAACTCTTTCGCTACCGGCTGCTTAAAAACTCTGCCCTGCGGCGAGAGCAAAACAACGCGCGTCCTCAAAGGATAATTTTCCCGCTCGCTCGTTCCGACTAAATTTTCTACGGCGCGAAAAATCGGTTCGGGCTTCAAAACCATTCCGTCGCCGCCGCCGAAAGGTCGGTCGTCAACCTTTCGATGCTTGTCGGTCGTAAATTCGCGCAAATCGTGAACGTTTATCTCGACAATTTCCGCGAGTTTAGCGCGACGGATTATTCCAAAACCAAAGACCTCTCGAAAAAATTCGGGAAAAATTGTTAAAACGTCAATTCTTAGCATTTTGGATTTTAGATTTTAGATTTTAGATTTCTTTTAATCCAAAATCGCAAATCCAAAATCTAAAATTCGAGTAAGCCTTCCGGCGCGTCGATCTTTATCAGCTTGTTTTCAACATCTATTTCCGTGCAAATCGCCTCGGCAAATGGAATCAGGTAATCTCTTTCTTCCCCCTGCACAACTAAAACTTCCGTTCCGCCGGTTCGCATCACTTCACGAACTTTTCCGAGGCTTTCGCCTTCCAGCGTTTGGACTTCGCAATCTTCGAGCTCCCAGTCGAAATATTCGTCTTCTTCAAGCTCGACTGCCTCGCTTTCGGGAATGCAAATCTCGCTGTTTTTCAAAGTCTCTGCCGCTTCAATCGAATCGAAATTCTTAAATTTCAAAACGACGCGCCCTTTTTGAAACCAGAAGTTTTCGAGTTCTAGTTCTTGAGTTACGCCGTCGGATTTTACGGCAAAAACGCGCTCCAAATTTTCAAATCTTTCGGGGAAATCGGTTAAAACGTCCGCCGCGACTTCGCCGCGTATTCCGCGCGTTTTGCCGATTTTCGCAATGGCGACGAGGTCTTCCATCAAAAATGTTTAGAGTTCACGCTTTAGCGTGTATTTTAGAAGAAAACAAACTAAAGTTTGGACTCTGAACACAAAATTTAATCTTCAATCAAATCCAACTGATAACGTTTGCCGTGTTTCTGCCCCGCGTAATAAAGCAGACTGCGGATGGCTTTGACCGTGCGACCTTCGCGCCCGATGAGCCGTCCCATATCGTCTCGCGCCACGCGAACTTCGATAATCGTCGCCCTTTCGCCATTTTTTTCCGACACCTCAACCGCGTCAGCGTCGCTAACCAAAGCCTTTACGATTTTTTCAACGGCTTCTTTCATAAATTGGGGAAAACCGAAAAATTAAACTGCCCGTTATTTCCAATTAACCGATTTTACTCGCTAGTTTGCGGCGTTTCTTCATCGGATTTAGCAGGAGCGTTTTCTTCCGCGCTTTCAGCAGGTGCTTCTTCCGCAGTTTCAGCTTCTGCTTTCTCCGCTTCAGCTTTTTCCGCCGCCAGTCTTTCGGCTTCTGCTTTCTCCGCTTCGGCTTTCGCGGCTTTACTAGCTTTTTTGGCTTCGATTTGCGCTTGCTTTTCGGATTCAGCCTTTGCCCCTTTTTCCTGATTTAACCGTTCTTTTTCTTCTTCAGTTAATTCCGGGTTGTTTTTAATCAAGCTCGCCACGGTTTCCGTCGGCTGCGCTCCGACCGACAGCCAATATTGAACACGGTCGTGCTTCAAATTCACTTCCGCCGGATTGGTCATCGGATTGTAAGTCCCGACGTTTTCCAGATATTTCCCGTCGCGCTTGCTGCGCTTCTCTTTTACTACCACACGATAGAAAGGTTTTTTCTTCGCGCCCATTCTCATCAAACTGATTGCTAACATATTTTAAGTAGAGAGTTGCGAGTCGAGAGTAGAGAGAAAGACTGCGAACTCTTTACTCTCCACTCTCCACTCTGCACTCTTATCTCCGTTTTTTCTTGTGTCTCTTCTTTTTCTTTAATCTTTTCGCTAAAGAATCTTTTGTTTCTTCGTAATCGTTATCAAAACTTTCGCCTGCGCCGCCGCCCATTCCGCCGAGCAAACCGCCCAAACCGCCGCCGCCGCCGAGACCGGGCATTCCCATCATATTGCCGAGTCCGCCCATCGCTTTGCCCGCGAGTTTATTTAACAAACCGCCGCGATTCATTTGCTGCATCATCTTTTTCATCTGCTCGTATTGACGAAGAAGCTGATTTACTTCGGCGATTGTTGAACCCGAACCGTTGGCAATACGGGTTTTGCGGCTGGCGTCAATGATTTTGTGATTGCGGCGTTCCGCCTTTGTCATCGAATCAATGATGGCTTCGGTGCGCTTCATCTGGGCTTCGACTTCCTCGGATTGCTCGTCGGAAAGCTGAATCCCGCCCATCAATTGTTCGGGGAGCATCTTCATCAATTTCGACATCGAGCCGAGTTTTTTAAATTGTCCGAGCTGCGAGCGAAAATCTTCGAGCGTAAACTGATTGCTCGTCATTTTTTCGAGCTGTTTCTGCGCTTCTTCCTCGTCAATCTTGCCCTGAACCTCTTCGATGAGCGTTAAAACATCGCCCATTCCGAGAATTCTCTGCGCGATTCTATCGGGATAAAACGGCTCGATAGCATCGTATTTTTCACCGACGCCGACGAATTTGACCGGCTGACCGATTACCTGTTTGATGGACAAAGCCGCACCGCCGCGAGCATCGCCATCCATTTTCGTCAGCACAACGCCTGTGATTCCGACTCTTTCGTGAAAAACTTCGGCGGAGCGAACCGCGTCTTGCCCGGTCATCGCGTCCGCCACGAACAAAACTTCGACAGGTTTTGTTTCCGCCTTGATTTGTTCAAGCTCGACCATCAAGTCGTCGTCAATGTGAAGCCGTCCCGCCGTGTCAATGAGCAAAGTGTCATAGCCGACTTCCTGCGCATGCCGCATCGCGCCGCGCACGAGCGTCATCGGATCATTCGTCTCTTTATCCTGATAAACCGCCTGACCGACCGCGCCTGCGACAACTCTTAACTGCTCTCGCGCCGCCGGACGATAAACGTCAACCGAAACAAGCAGCGGTTTTCTTTCCTGATTCTGCGCGAGCCAGCGCGAGATTTTCCCCGTCGAAGTCGTCTTACCCGAACCCTGCAAACCGACAATCATCACGACGTTCGGAATCTGCTTGGTAAAAACAAGCCGCGAGGACGTGCCGCCCATCAAATCAACCAACTCGTCATAGACGATTTTGACAACCTGCTCGTGCGGCTTGAGGTCTTGCCAAACTTCCTGCCCTTCCGCCTTCGCGCGAACCGATTCGACAAAATCTTTGGCGACCTTGTAATTAACGTCGGCTTCAAGCAAAGCCATCCGAATTTCACGCAAGGCGGCATCAACGTGTT
>DATHTS010000374.1:0-7404 GCA_035462935.1 Pyrinomonadaceae bacterium | reverse complement strand
CTTATCTGCGTTCCGGCGGCGCAGTGCGCTTACCTGAATCAATGGCTCGCGGCGGCAAAAGTTGAGGATTTGAATGAACAGGTGAAGCCGGGAAAAACAATTTCAAGCCCGCCCGCGATCACCTCCCCGCCCGACGGCAATGAACTAAAGCTTTATGTTGTGCTTTGCTACCGCGACTGCCCGACTGACGAAGTGCCGATTCCGGGCGAGCCTTGCCGGAATGAAAACGAGTTGACGGCGCCTTCGCGCATCAAAGACGACTTTTCGCTCGAACTCAGATTCGAGCCGCCGAAACAACCCGAAGAAGAAGCGGTTCGCAGATATGTCGAATGGCTCAAACAAATTGAAATTTCCGATACCGTTTCGTCAACGCCGATTGAAGATTTTTTTCAAACAATTCGTAATGAATTCCTGCCTTCAAGCCCGCCGCTCATCTCATCGCCGACCGTTCTGCAAATCAATTCGGGCGATGTCTGCGAGTATATGCGGGCGGCTTTTCGTTTATGGGTAACCGAACTGAGAAACGCGCTGAGCGATAGAGAAACCGGCTGCGCCGTAGAAATGACCGGCGGCGAAAAACTTGAAGACTGCGTTTTGCTGGCGGAATTGCGCGTTCCGCTGGAATCCCTTTCTCCCGGCTGGAAAGTCAGCGACACGGAGGAAACCGAGATTAATGAAGAAAATCGTCCTTTTCTGCTTCATTTGAGAATGCTTCAGGAATGGATGCTCTGCGGTTGCCAATGCCAACCGGGATCGGTTTCGCCAATCACGAGCCCGTCGGTCGTCATTCCGCCCGTGACGAGTCCCCCGATTTCAGCTCCTCACGAACACAGCCTTGACAGTCTGAGCGATGTTGTAGTTCCATCACCGTCGGAAGGGCAAATTTTAGTTTTTCGCGGCGGCGAATGGATTGCCGAAGACTCCACCGGAAATACATCTGCGCCGATTGCTCTGGATGATCTGACCGACGTAACCGTTCCATCGCCGGACGAAGGACAAATATTGATTTTTAAAGGCGGCGAATGGATTGCAGAGAATCCAGCGCCCAGCGAGCCGGTCTCAATTGCTCTCGATGATTTAACCGATGTAGTCGCCCCGTCGCCGGCGGAAGGACAGACGTTGATTTTTCGCGGCAATGAATGGGTTTCAGAAATTCCGGCGGCGATAGATCACGGTTCGTTAAACGGGCTTGGCGATGACGACCATCCGCAATATCTTTTGACAGACGGCAGCCGCGCTATGGCGGGAAGCTTAAATATGGGCGGCAATCGGGTAAGAAATCTAGCTGCCGCATCCGCCAATGGTCAAGCGGTAATCTTCCAGCAGGCAATCAAACAAAATGACGCGGCGGGCGGAGATTTGGGCGGAACTTACCCTGCTCCGATTGTCGTCGGATTGCAAAAAAAGCCAATTGCGGAGGTCGAACCGAATGTTGGCGATGTATTGGTCTGCTCCGAAGAATCTGGAAAGAAGTTTTGGACCCCAAAGCCGCAAGCGGTGGAAGCCAAACCTTTTATGATTTTGCCGCTCGCCACAATCAATCGGGTTTCGAGAAGACTTTATGAAGTTTGGTTTAATATCGATGCACCGGATAACTTAGCACAAATAAAAGAGTTGAGAGGCTTAGAAGTTTTCAGTGAAACCGATACCGCTTCTCCCTTTCTGAAGGACATTACAATTATTGCTATAAATCCTGGTCCGAGAAACGTATTTGATGTTGAGTTGAAGACGGAGACGAGATTTATGCGTTTTAAATTTCTCCTTCCCGAAATAGAGGTAGCCAGTCACAGTATGAATTTGGCGGAATATGCCGAAAAAAATTCCATTAAATTTACAGGCTTCAATATTGAAAGAGATAAATTCGCAACTATTTTCGTTCAGGTTCCCAGAGACCAATTCTGATAACCAATATTGAAAGATTTAAAATAAGTATGGAGCGAGAAGAATGAGCATAAAACTTCAGCAGCCGATTATCAGCGGCAGTTTGCGCGTTACTAATTTTTTTAACGGGCGGCTTGTTACCGGCGCGGATATGTTCCGCGAGCAAAATGCCCGCCGCGAAGCGGTCTGGCGCGTCGGGAAGGCGGCGGGCGAGGGGATTGTTTACGGGTTGGAAGTCGAAAGAGAGACAACGGCGTTAAGCGAGCCGCTCGTCAGTGTCAGCGCCGGTTTAGCCGTCAATCGGTGTGGGCAGACCTTGTATCTAGCGCAGGATACAACGGTTAATCTGCTTCAGAGATTCGGAACTATTGAGCAGCCTTCAAAGATTTTCGGAGAATGTAAGCCTGTTGCCGCAGGAACTTACGCGGCGGGTTTCGGCTTGTATCTGCTCGTTTTGTCGCCCGCCGAAACCAGCGAGGGAAGCGCGCCGACCAGCGGATTGAAAAATGCTTTTTCGACTTGCAATACGGATGTCGTTCTTGAAACCGCGCAGTTTCGATTGTTGGCGATTGACCCGTTTTTGACAGGCGAAATTCTGCCCGCTCCGAATCTTTTGAGAAATTATATTGCTTACAAATGTTTCGGAACGGCGGAAATGCAGGAATTTTTCGCCGACCCCATCCGTGTTGAGATAGATTCTTACGGCTTGATAGACAAAATGCGCGAAAAAACGATTACCGATAGCGACGTGCCGCTGGCAATTATCAATTGGACCTCAAGCGGCATTCAGTTTGTCGAAATGTGGGCAGTCCGGCGGCGAATGACGCGCTTGCCTGAAAACGGACGCTGGTCTTTTCTCGCGAGTGATCGAAGACAAAGCGAATCCGAAGCTATGTTTTCGCAGTTCGCAGATCATATTCGGGACATCCGCTCCAAAGAAGCAAATCTGCATACGATTACTGCCGTCAGTCGTTTCAGTTATTTTCCGCCTGTCGGGTTGCTGCCGGTAAAAGCTCCAATCGGCGGATTGAACATCAGCAACGCCGCCGCTTCGGCAGGCTTTGCGCCGCAAACTTTCTTCGGACAGCTTGGATCGAAGGAAGTAGCGATGCTTGACGCGCCGAGGCTGCGCCGGCTCATACAAGAATCGTTTCAGCATGACCCGGTTGATTTAAAACAAGACAAAAAAGTTCGTCTTTATCTGCTTTGGGAAAACGTCAGGGCGGTGGAAACCGGCAGCAGTACACAATTAATTTTAATTTTTACCAAGCAAACTTTGCCCTATAGCGGCACGGCTCGGTTCGGTTATTCCGAATTCGATTTAAGCCGTTTCGCCGAGGCGGTGGTTTGAAAGGAGAATGTATGGCGAGAAATTTACAAACAATAATCGAAGACATTGAGAAAAAAGATCCGGCGGAAGAGGGTCGCATAATCACCCCGGATTATCATAACTTGCTGCGCGAGGCAGTGATAGAACTGTCAAAACAGACTGGCACCGGAACAGGGCGGACAGATACTTCTGTAACTTACGCGCCTGTTTTTCTCCCGATCACCGATGGCGGAGCGAGGTCGCCGGAATGGATTTTATCGTTGGGCGTATCTTCAAGACCCTTGAATGTTAATTCCGCTAAAGGCTGGCTGCCGCTGCAATTGCCGGATGATGCGACAATCAAATCCATGACGGTTACCGGACAGAGAAGCGGAACGGTTTTGTCGTGTCAGGTCAGATTGATGCGCCAAACGATTGCGGATGCGACGACGGTGCCGATGATTGTCGTGAATTTGAAAAACGTTACGGGACAGCCCTTTAAGGCGACCGGCGAAGTCGCGGGCGCAAGTCTTCCTATAATTCAAGATTTTCGAACAGTTAACAATGATAAGTATCAATATCTTGTACTGGCTGAATTAACCTTAGCCAGTCCAACTTCCGACGCGGTGGTTGATCTGTATGCTATTCAGATCGCCTTCGCTACAACCAATAGCTGACGAATTACACAGTTGAAATAAGATTTTCAGAAAATAAAAGACTTAAAGGAATTATCATTTCCAAAAGTTGCTGATTCTTCATTCAACTGTGTAACTCATAACCAAAATAAAAAGGAGATTATTATGGCAACAGATCCTAATCTTAACCCAGACACCTGTATCTTTATGCAGCCGGGGGCAGCTCCGAATTGGTGGCTTAGCGACGATGTTAAACTTGCGGCGGCATCAGGTGTTGCAGTCCCGGGACAGAAAAATGATGTGAATATAATAGTTAGGCGAAAGCCGCAGGGATGCACGCTGCCAAATGAAACAGATTACGTTAAAGTTGATCTTTATGTATGCAATCCGACTGCTTCGCCTATGACAACCAGCTCGCCTAACGTCAAGAAAATCTTGGATGCAACCGGACCACCTTCGGAAATTTTGGTGGACATTGCCAGCCTTCCCAGCGGCGGCAATTTCGCGCAAACAGTAAAGTGGGATTTGCCGCCGCTATCCGCGACAAGCCATCCGGCGGAAACGGCTGGGCATAAATGCCTGATCGCCAGAGCATATCCGAATCCTCTGAGCGGCGGAATCAATATCGGCGACTATGCCGCGCCGCCGCCCGACCAGCACTACGCCCAACGCAATATCTGCATACAGACTTGTTCGAGTCCCTGCGGAATTGATGTTTGGACGGAGAATTTGGATAGAGAAAGAGCGAAAAATGTAAAGTTTGAAGTGATCGCAGACACAAATCCCTCCGAGGCAGTATTAAAAGTGGCGCTTCCATTGCTTAAAGAAATTCCCGGCTTCAGGAGAGTAGTAAAGGGAACGCCGCGCAAGGGCTTCGGTTTGGAGTTTCCTGATTTTCCTGACGCGAGGAAAACCGACAATACTCGTCCGGGCTGTTTGGGAGGAATTTCAAAAATATTCGGTTTGGGAGGGACGGCGTTTCGCCCCAGTTTCGCGGCGGAGGTAAAGGTGTCTCCCGGACAATTTTCCATCTATCGCTTTGTAACGGATTTGGACGGCGCGGAATCGGGAGACGCTTTTATTTTTCATCTGAGGCACATAGAAAGAGAGAATGTTTTGAGCGGGCTGACGATGTTAATGGTTAAGAATTAGTTTCATTAACGTCGGTTCGGGAAAAGAGTCGTTGAAAAATAAAGAGTTAATTTATAACCACAGAATCTTTGCGCTCTTTGCGATATTTCTTTGCACGCTTGGCGGTTAATCTTCTTTATTTTTTAACGCAAAGAAGCGCAAAGATTTTAGCCGTAGAGCGCAGGGAATTGATTTTATTAGCTTTTTCTTTTTTTTCTTATCCCGAACTGATACCAATTTGCGTGAAAAAAATGAGAAAAACTTGTCGTTTAGAGGCGGTCTTTGACCGCCGGAGGTTGATTTTATTGGACGTTGGCGTTCAGAGACCGCCTCTAAACATTTTTCATTTTTTTTCATGCAGCACGGTATAACATAGAAATAAAGTGCGATCTTCTTAAGAAATGAAGGTTCCGTTTGGTAAAAACACAACTATCTCGCGGCTGCGTGTCCCGTATTCCGGCGACCAACTCGCAGCGCGCTTACGTTATGCGAGTTTGTTTGGCGGGATGGATTTGCATCCTGCTTCGTTGCCGCCTAATGCGGTCGTTTGCATCAGAAAACTCCGCAACCCGCAACCGCAAAATCTGCAATTAAACCGAGCCGCAGGGCGATTTTCCGACACCTGGCGGGATTCGGTTTCGCGTGAAATTGAGAAGCTTTACCGGCGCGCCTATCGCCCGATCCGCGAAAGCGTTCCGGCACTGGCGGAAAGCATCGTTTTTGCCGACTATGCGGAATTGCTGGCATCTCTGGCAATCGATTGGTGCAAGGGAACTTTAATTCAAAATTGGTGGTGGCGGAGTATTTTCCCGAATCTCCAACAAGCACAGACGATTGCCCGCATCTGGATAGAATCGGCGGAATTCGTTCCGTCCGCCTTGCAGTTACTGGCAAATCAGGGAAAAGCCGTTGAATTCGCAGCCAAATTACAGCCGGACGAAGCCGCCGGTTTACTGCGACAGATAATCCGGGTTTTCGACGTGTATAAACTGCAAAGTGTGTTTTTTGAATCGTTTGACGGAAAAGAGGAGTTTTCCGCTCTGCCCGTTTCGGAAACAATCGAGAGACAAGTTTTGCCGGAAGAAACTTCTTCTATGCCTTTTCAACAAACCGCTCCGTGGTTTCAGTTTGTGCCGGAAATTCGGCATTCAACTTTGAGCTTTGAACAACAAAGCCTGCTCGGAATCGGGCTGACGCTGGCTCGCTCGCCGAGAATAGCGCGTTCCGCCGAATTTGCGCGGCAGGTAAAAGAATTTCGCATTGAATTTGAGACCGGAAGAAAAGCCGGCTCGCGAAGCAAAGATAAAATCCCGGAGCGAACGGCGAAACCGGGAAAACGGCAAGAGAAAATCGAGAAATTTCATTTGCGGAAGGAAGAGCCGAAATCACAGCCGATTTTACCCGAATCTAAAATCGAAACGGAAAAACTGCCCGAAAAAAAAGCGGTGAATTTTTTTGAAGATTCGATAAATATTGAGGAAAAACCGGTAAAACCTCCTAAATCTTCAGAAGAGTCGAAATCTGAAATTCCCTTTCCCGAAGAAAAATCTCGGAAAAGCCCTGTAAAATTTCTTTTTGAAGATTCTTCGCCCGAAAAAAACTTTGACCGCGCCGAAAGCAAAAGGGAAACAAAACCTTATCAAACCGAAAAGCAGTTTATTCCTCAAACGGATTCTCTCGAAATTTCCGAAGAAGCCGAAACACAATTTGAATTTATTGTCGAAACGAAGTTCGGAGGCGTTTTTTATCTCTTGAATCTGGGATTGTATTTGAATCTTTACCGCGACTTCAGCGAACCGGCGGAAACGGAAATTGATTTGAATATCTGGGATTTCGTCGCGCTTTTGGGGCTTGAATTTTTGGGAGAGAAACTCAAAGACGATCCCGTTTGGAAACTCTTGGAACATCTTTCGGGGCGCGAAAATGAAGAAGAGTTAGGACAAGGATTTATTCCGCCGGGCGAATGGCGAATGCCGCCCGAATGGCTGGAAACTTTTCAAACCGAGCAAAAATGGCTTTTGATAAAAACCCAAAAACGGCTCGTTGTGCGGCATCCTGCCGGATTCAGCGTCATTGACGTTCCGCTGCTCGATGATTGGGAAAGTGATTTGGAAAATGATCTGAAAATTTACGGGAAAGGCTTTTCCGAGATTGCTAAAAGCGATTTAAGGAGTTTTCCCGAATATTCTCCGTCGGCAGCAAGCTGGGTAAAAACTTTGACCAAGTTTGCGCGGAAGCGTTTGGCGCAGGCATTAAATCTTCAGACGGAGAAACAAATCAACAGTATTTTATTCGAGCGAAAAGCGACAATTACCGTAACGACAACGCATCTTGACGTGACTTTCAGGCTTGCCGATTTACCGTTTGAAGTCAGGCTTTCGGGTCTTGACCGCAATCCGGGCTGGATTCCGGCGGCGGGAAAATATGTCAAGTTTCACTTTATTTGAA
>DATHTS010000373.1:0-2778 GCA_035462935.1 Pyrinomonadaceae bacterium | reverse complement strand
AACCTCAAACGAAAGCGGCGTGATCTTCTGCGGCTCACCGGCTTTTTGCAAGCGAAAATCGGCGAAATCAATTGTTACGTCGTCGAATTTATAAGCGCAAACGTTTTGTTCGGAAATTTCCTGCATTTTCTAAACTGCTCGAAAAAGGTGATTTAACCTTTGTCACAAAAATATCATCGAGCTATAACATCTTTATCACGACCAAATCACACATTCGTCATTACACGAATTTTCTCTCCGATTATAGTTGCGAATGTCGGCGGATGAAAGCCGCTGAAAACAAATTTCAAAAAATCAGGAGAGAAAAAAATGAAAAAACAAATCTTAATAGCAATCGCAATTATCGCCTTCTTAAACGCTTGGGCGACCGTAAATGTTTCGGCTCAATCCGGCAAAGCCGTAAAGGTCAAAATTGAGTTCGACTTTCAGATTAAAGACAAAACCTTTTCGGCAGGCGAATATTTTATCGAAGCGGTCAGTCGAACAAATGACAATGCTTTTGTAATAAAAAGCGCCGGTAAAGATAAAAATCAAATAATAATCGGCAATCATTTATACGCCGGTAAAATTCAGCCGGCGAAACTCGTTTTTGAACGGCGCGGAACGCACTATTTTCTGACGGGAATTTTTCTCGAAAGCGGGCAATGGGGTTTGTCCGTTCCGGTTTCCAGAAAGAGAAGCGTGGGAAATATAGCTTCGGTTCCTTCCGAAACCGTTGAACTGCCGCTTTCAAAGTAAGCTTTTCAGCTATAAAAAAGCCGAAAACAGGAAAGGCGCGAGAGTCCGCTTTTGCGCCTTTTTGATTTGTGCGAGAGATACTTTTCCTCATCATTTTGCGCGTTAAAAGTTGCCGCTGAATTTTCCAGCGAGCAAATAAAAAGGAGTTTTATTAAAATGAATATTCGACCTGTAATGACCGCCGACGCTGAAAACTGCGGTCGCACTATTTACGAAGCTTTTGTCGGAATCGCGGATAAACACAATTTTCCGCACGATTTTCCGACTATGGAATCGGCGATTCAGATGGCGCAGATGTGTATCAACAGTCCGCAAATTTACGGCTTTGTAGCCGAGGACGAAAACGGTAAATTTCTCGGCTCGAATTTCTTGTGGGAACACGACGCCATTCGCGGCGTCGGACCGATTACTATTGATCCGAACGTTCAATCGAAAGGCGTCGGCAGACGCTTGATGCACGCGGTCATCGAGCGCGGGAAAGACGCGCCGGGTATTCGCCTCGTGCAGGATACTTTCAACACGGCTTCGATGCCGCTTTACGCGAGCTTAGGTTTTAATGTCGTCGAGCCGCTCGTAATTATTCAAGGAACACCGAAGGGCGAAATTTCTTCAAAAACTGAAGTCCGCCGAATTGAAAAAAGAGATTTCGAGGAAGCTAATGAATTATGCCGGAAAATTCACGGTTTTGATCGGGGCAATGAGCTAAAACAAACTTCTCAGGCTTTCCCGACATTTGTCGCAGTGCGCGAAAATCGCGTTGTCGCTTATGCTACCGCGCCGATTATGTGGCAGTTGAATCACGCTGTTGCCGAAACGACGGAAGATATGCAGGAATTGCTTCTTGGCGCGGCGAAATTAACCGGGCAGCCGCTTTCCTTCCTTCTGCCTATACGCCAAGCCGAGCTTTTCCGCTGGTGTTTGAATCAAGGTCTGCGGGTTATTAAACCGATGACGCTAATGGCGATGGGCGAATATCACGAGCCGCGTGGATGTTTTTTGCCTTCTGTTTTATATTAATTCCAATAAAATGGAAAATATCATCTTTTCAGACCGAAATCTGGCGCGGCAGCTCGAACGAACCGAAGCGAGCAACAGCGCCAGATTTGTCGAAGCGCGACGACAGCTTTTTCCCGAAAGCGGCGCTGAGTGGATTGAAGTCGGCGGAGCTTATGCGATGTTTGACGGCACGGAATCGCCGCTGACGCAGACTTTTGGGCTGGGAATGTTTGAAGAAGCGACGAACGGGCATCTGGAAACGCTGGAAAACTTTTTCAAAGAGCGCGGCGCGCCTGTTTTTCACGAGATAAGCCCGATGGCGGATTTGTCGCTTTTGTCTTTGTTGAAAGAACGCGGCTATTATCCGATTGAATTGACAAGCGTGATGTATCGCCCGATTGAGCGCGAAATCAATCTCGGCTTGATGCTGAATCCTCAAATCAAAACGAGAATTATCGAAGCGGGCGAAGAAAAGTTCTGGGCGGAAACCGCCGCCAGAGGCTGGAGCACGGAAGCGCCGGGGCTTTCCGAGTTTATGCTCGATCTCGGTCAAGTTACCGCCAGAAGCGCACTGCCGTTTCTCGCCGAACTCAATGAAAAGCCGATAGCCGCCGGAGTTTTGTCTATTAATAAAGATGTGGCGCTGCTCGCCGGTGCAGCCACCGTTCCCGAAGGACGCAGGCAAGGCGCGCAGCTCGCTCTTCTTAATTCCCGTTTGCAGTATGCTGCCGAGCATGGCTGCACGATTGCGATGATGTGCGCTCTGCCGGGCAGTCAATCGCAGCGAAACGCCGAAAAACACGGGTTTCGCATTGCTTACACGCGGATCAAGTGGCAGCTCGATAATTAAACTTAAAAGTAAAACAGGTCTGATACTTTTTTTCTGGTTTTGCGCGTTAAAGTGTAGAGCGGAAAGCGCTCGGCAAAAAATTTCAATAAAAGGAGATTCTATGAAAATTACAGAAATCGCGCCGGATGTTTACAGGCTTTCACTGTTCATACCGGAAGCTAACTTGCAGTTTAATCAGTTTCTCGTCCGCGACG
>DATHTS010000372.1:0-4824 GCA_035462935.1 Pyrinomonadaceae bacterium | reverse complement strand
CGGAAACGTGCGGCGCGTAAGACGCCAGCATCAAAATCAGATTTTTTACGGCTTCATTAATCGCGAACAAATCAGCATCGCTCGCATCTTCCGGTTCGACTTTGAAATCGCCCAGAGCATTCGATAGTTCCATCAAAGCTGCGACCGGCGTGTTGAATTGCCCGCTTTCAAAATTATCCGTGATTCGTTTTATCGTCTGATGGGTTTTCTGCCGCAGTTTGCGCGCCCGGTCATTACCGCCTACGTCAGCAAGCGGGTTTTCTCCAACAGATGAGCCATCCGCTGACGCAGATGGTTCTGACACATTCCGCAAAGCCTCGTGCCAGCGATAAACGAAACGATAAACCCGCTGCAAAAATCTGACCGCCCCGTCAATTCCCGCTTCCTGCCAGACAAGTTCGTTTTCAATCGGCGCGGCAAACAGCGTGAAAACGCGCACGGCGTCAGCGCCATAAATCAAAACCATATCGTCCGGGTCAACGCCGTTATATTTCGATTTCGACATTTTTTCGACGGCGACTTTAACGGGCGAATCGTCGGATTTCAAATTCGCGCTCAAAATCTTGCCGCGCTCGTCGCGCTCGATATTCACTTCGTCGGGCGGAATGTAGCTCGCTTTTTCTTCCGAGTAATACGATTCGGCAACGACCATTCCCTGTGTCAGCAGTCTTTTCACGGGTTCGTCAAAACTCACCAAGCCCAAATCGCGCATCACTTTCGTCCAAAAGCGCGTGTAGAGCAAATGCATCACGGCATGGTCAACGCCGCCGATATACTGGTCAACCGGCATCCAATACGCCGCGATTTCCGGCTCGAAAGGCAGACTTTCGTTGCGCGGGTCAATGTAGCGAAAATAATACCAGGTCGAATCAACAAAAGTGTCCATCGTGTCAGTCTCGCGCTGCGCCGGTTCATCGCAGTTCGGACAAGTCGTGTTTACAAATTCGGGAACTCTTGCCAGAGGCGATTCGCCGACGCCTGTAAACGGCGCGGTTTCCGGCAGTTCGACCGGCAGATTTTCATATTTTTCGGGAACAACGCCGCACGTTTTGCAATAAACAATCGGAATCGGCGCGCCCCAAAATCTTTGTCGTGAAATTCCCCAATCGCGCAAACGATAAGTTACCGCCCCTTCGCCAAAGCCGTGTTTTTCAGCGTATTGGGTCATCTCCCGCTTCGCCTGCTCGCTCGTTTTGCCGTTCCAAAAATCCGAATGCACCAGAACGCCGTATTCGCTAAACGCCTGTTCCAAAGCCATCGCCTGCATCTGGTTATGCTCGTGGACCAGATGCGGTTCGGAAATCACCTGTCGAATCGGCAAATCGTATTTTTTGGCAAACTCGTAATCCCGCTCGTCGTGCGCCGGAACCGACATCACCGCGCCCGTGCCGTATTCCATCATCACGTAGTTGCCCACCCAAACCGGCAATTCCTCTTGATTAAAAGGATTAATCGCTTTCAATCCCGTATCAATTCCTTCTTTCTCAACTTCCTCGCCATAATCGGTCGGCTTTGCTTTGTCGGCGCGAATTTGCTCGATTCCAGCGCGAACTTCTTCGGAAAAATTATCAAAGTTTTCTTCAACAATCGGATGCTCCGTCGCCAAGACAATCGCATTTGCGCCGTAAATCGTGTCAATCCGCGTGGTAAAAACACGGACTGGTTCCAGATTCCAAATTCCAGATTCCGGATTTTTCCGGGAATCTGAACTTGGAATCTGGAATTTGGAATTTGAAATCTGGAATTCCACAAACGCGCCTTCGCTTCGCCCGATCCAGTTTTTCTGCATCGTCAAAACGCGCTCCGCCCAACCATCCTCGATCTGCGACATTCCGTCCAATAATTCCTGCGCGTAAGCCGTTATTTTCAGAAACCACTGCTGGCGCGTTTGTTTCTCAACCTGCGTTCCGCAGCGCCAGCATTGCCCGCCGCTCGCCTGTTCATTCGACAAGGTAGTTTCGCAGCGCGGACACCAATTAACCTGCGAATCCTTGCGGTAAGCCAAGCCGCGCTCCAGCATTTTCAGGAAAAACCATTGGTCGAATTTATAATAATCCGGGCGATGCGCCGCAATTTCCCGCGACCAATCATACCCGATGCCCAACCGCTGCAATTGCTCGCGCATCTGGTCAATATTGTCTTCCGTCCACTCGCGCGGATTCACGCCTTTTTTAATCGCCGCCTGCTCAGCCGGCTGCCCGAACGAATCCCAGCCAATCGGGTGCAGAACGTTATAGCCCTGCAAACGCTTATACCAAGCCATCGCGTCGCCGATTGAATAGTTCCGCACGTGTCCCATATGCAGCCTGCCCGAAGGATACGGCAGCATCTCCAGGCAGTAAAATTTCTCTTTCGATTGGTCAATCTCGGCTTCAAACGTCCGGTTTTCCGCCCAGCGCCGCTGCCATTTTTGTTCTATCTTTTGCGCAAAATACTTTTCGTCCATAAATTTATTCGGCTTATAAAATAACACAACAAACGGATAAGATAATTCATCCGCTCAAAACTTCCAAATTTTATACTGATTTAATTAACGAAGCGCCGCCACCCATTGCCAAAGCGCAAACGCGCCCTGAGCCGCGAGTGGCTATCTAAGGAGGAGTTCGGTAAGTTTTCTCATGAAAAACATATCTGCATTGTAGTTAAAACCCGACCGGAGCGCAAGCAGCGTAGCAGAGAAGGAGATAAGGAGGAGAGGAGCAAGTTGAGCAAAAATTAAATTCTCCTTTTCTCCTCTTCTCCCCTTCTCCTCTTCTTGATTTTTCGCGCTCCAGTCTATTACTCGAACATCTTCCGCAAACTTTCCGTAAAAGGCGCGCGCGCCACGCCTTTCTCGGTGATAATCGCCGTAACCAATTCATTCGGCGTAACGTCGAAAGCGAAATTATTTACCTCGATTCCTTCCGGCGCGAGTTGAATGTCCTTTATATGCGTGATTTCCCGGATGTCGCGTTCTTCAATCGGGATGTCGTCGCCCGTCGGACAATTTAAATCCACTGTGGAAAGCGGCGCGGCGACGTAAAACGGAATGCCGTGCTGACGCGCCAAAACCGCGACCATATAAGTCCCGATTTTGTTGGCGACATCGCCGTTTGCCGCAATTCTGTCCGAGCCGACGACAACCGCCTGCACGCGACCTTTTTTCATCAGATGCCCGCTCATATTGTCGGTGATTAACGTTACCGGAATATCATCTTGCAAAAGTTCCCAAGCCGTCAGCCGCGCTCCCTGCAAATACGGGCGCGTCTCGTCGGCAATTACCGAAACCGTTTTTCCCTGAACCTTCGCGCCGCGAATAACGCCCAGAGCCGTTCCCCAAACTCCGCCGGTCGCCAAAGCTCCGGCGTTGCAGTGCGTTAAAACCGTCGAATCGTTTTCGATAAGCTCGCCGCCGAATTGAGAAATTAAACGCTGCGATTCGATGTCTTCCTCGTGAATCGCCTTTGCGTCTTCGATTAGAATTTGCTTGATATCGCTGATTGTTTTGCCTTCAGATTTCGCTTTTTGAAACGTGCGTTTCATTCGATCAATCGCCCAAAACAAATTAACAGCTGTCGGGCGCGTTTTGCCGAGAACTTCGCAAATGTAATCCAATTCGTCTTCCAAATCGTCAACATTCGTGCCGACAAAATTCTTCACGCCGAGCGCGATCCCATAGGCGGCGGAAACGCCGATAGCGGGCGCGCCGCGCACGACCATATCCTTTATGCCGCGCGCCACATCGTCATAACTTTTCAGCATCAGCCATTTTTCTTCCGTCGGAAGCAGGCGCTGGTCAAGCATTCTAACGCCTTCGTCCGTCCATTCGACAGGTATTATCATTCGTTTATTATTTCCTTTTCGATAAAATTTCGTTAATTTCTCAAATTTTATGGTAAGAATATTTCAATTTTGAAGAGGAATTATCCATTATCAAATATCAATTATCCATTATTTTTCCGGTTCTAGCGAAAAGATTGAACCTCTAAAATAATTAATAATTGACAATGGATAATTGAAAATTTCTTCATAAATTCTCAGCCACTTCCTAAATTTCTATCAAAATCTTACGGAAAATTTTTCGCTCTCACAAGAAAGCCGGAACTTTTTCTGCATTTCCGCGCGTTATTGAATGGGTGAGGAAAAACTTATGAACTTGGAAAAAACTTTGGACAATTTACACGCGCGAGTTGTTAGAAATCGCTTTTTGCAGCTTTTTACCGTATTTACCCGCGTTCTTCTGGCAATCGGATTTATTCCGCCGAGCATAAAGAAGATTCTGCATCAGCCTTTCACCATTCTGCCCGATTCAAATCCGGTCGGTCATTATTTCAACGCGCTTTATCAAACAGGTTTTTATTACGAATTTATCGGCTGGGCGCAGCTTATCGCCGCCGTTCTGCTTCTGTTCCCGCGCACAGCGCATCTCGGCGCGGTGATGTTTTTACCGATAATTATAAATATCGCGGTCTTAACTAATGCGGTAGGTTTTAAAGGAACCTGGCTGGTTACAATTCTGATGTCGCTCGCCGCTCTCTATCTCGTCTGCTGGGAATACGACCGCATCAAGCCGGTGTTTTTTCACAAACGTCAAAGTAAAGCCGATGTTTTTAAATTGGAATTCGTCTGGCTTCCTTTGCTGGGCGCTTTTGGCGGAATTGGCGTAACCGTATTATTTTACGTGATGGGAATCGGAAATTTTCATCGAAATATTACGCCCGTCGCCTTAACTTTAACCATCGGCGGTTTTATTTTCGGTTTGATAATGGCGATTCAGCATCGCTTTATGCGAATCGGCGATTTAGAAAAATTGCCGGAAGCGGTTTTGGATTAAAGAGTCAGAAC
>DATHTS010000371.1:0-1991 GCA_035462935.1 Pyrinomonadaceae bacterium | reverse complement strand
ACGTAGTTTCGACAAATTCTATTCCAAAAATTAAGGGCAAAAGATAGTAGCTGCAAAAAGCCAGAATCGCGCAGAAAAGTCCCCAAAAAAGGGTAAAGGTAGGCAGCGCGTGTTTGAAATACCGAGTTGTTTTCTGAAATTCATTTTCCTTTTGCAAAGTTACGAAAAACGGCAGTAAAAGCGTATTTACTAAGGTCGGAAGTTGAAGAACGATGCCGTTGATTTGGGTGGCTACCGTGTAAACTCCCAGGTCAGCTAAAGATAAAAATTTAGTAAGAAAGATGGCATCGAAATATGAGCTGGAAAAATACCATGTGAGTAAAAAGGGAAGCAGGGGAAGCGAAAAAGCGAGAATTTTACGTATAAAATGCCAATCTATCGTAAAGCGGCTCAAAACGATTTTTCGCAAATAGAAAAAACCGATAAAGAACATTATCAAAGGCGCGACTGCAAAACACAGCGCAGCGGTCAAAGGAGTCAAAGTGCCAATTATTAAGAAGCCCAAAAGCCCGCCGAAAATCAGAAACCTTTCGACCATCTGCAAAACGCCCTGCAAACGAAGCATTTTCGCGCCCTGTAAGCTAAAGATAATGTGAATCCAAAAGGCTGATGCAGTAAAATGCAGGACAACCAGCCAAAGCGTTTCGTTAGAAATTTTAAGCCAATCGGAAAGCGGCGCAAACCAAAATTCAGAGGCTGCGATAACTAAAAGTAGGTTCGGTATCAAGATGAACAAACGAAGCCAGAAAGTTCGCGCAATCTTTTGGGTTTCTATAAATTCTTCCGTCCCGAACTTTACGACGGCAGTTCCCGTCCAATTGAAAAGCACTTGGGTGATTTGTGAAGCGGCAAGGATTCCCACAACGTTGCCGTATCCTTCGGAGCCGAGCAGCCTTGTGATTAGCAAAACTGACGCAAAAGCGAAAAATGAACTGCCGCCTTGTGCCAGCACAAGATAGGCATAATTTTTCGGAGCGTTTTGAATGTCCCAGGCGGAAGAACCCCTACCATCGGAAGTATTGGTTTTTGAGGAGTTCGGGTCGGAAATTCCGGTGGATTTTGAATTATTTATCACAGGTTTGGTAGCGGTCAAACGCTTTTGTTGAGTTTATTTTCGTTTGAGTTTGGTGTCAATGGAAGAGAATTTAAGAATTTGTAAAAAAAATACCTAATTTCTTACCATAATTCTTTATTGCCCGAAATCAAATGTTCTGTGCATCTGACATCTTCCTTTTACTCATCTATAATTTCTGTTTTGAGAAAAAATGCGCCGCCGAGCAGTGCGGAACGAATCTTGATCAACAGCTAAACTTTTAAATGGAGAATTTTCTAATGCATAATTTTAGTTTGTCCCGCGCGCCGCTGGCGGCAGCCGCGCTGGCTTTTTTACTGATTACAAATTTTATGAGTTCAAAAATGGCTGCAAATGCTTCCGAAATGAGTAATGAGTTTATTGCGGCGGCTGACGAAATCAATCCGCTGCTTTCCGATTGGAAAGGACATTTCGGCGGCGTTCCGCCTTTCGACAAGGTAAAAATCGCGGACTTAAAACCCGCGCTCGAAGCGGCGATGGCGGAAAATCTGGCGGAAATTGACAAGATTGACGGGAATTCTGCCGCCCCGACGTTTGAAAATACGATTGCCGAACTCGAACGCGCCGGAAAAACTCTGGGGCGCGTTGGAATCATTTATTCGATTTGGGCTGGCACGATGAGTTCGCCGGAAATGCGCTCTGTTGAGCGCGAAATGGGACCGAAACTGGCGGCTTTCAACGATAAAATCACGCAGAATGAAGCCCTCTTTAAGCGCATCGAAGCGGTTTACAATTCGCCCGAAAAAGCGAAGCTAACGCCCGAACAGCAAAGATTGGCGTGGCGTTATTACACGAATTTTATTCGCGCGGGCGCAAAGCTCGGCGCGGCGGAAAAGAAACGTCTTTCGGAAATCAATCAAACGCTGGCGGGGCTTTACACGCGCTTCAGCCAGAATCT